>CAZAHS010000031.1:0-15202 GCA_964484855.1 uncultured Sphingomonadaceae bacterium
GCCCGCCGCCACCGATTAAAAGGATATTCATGCCCGCTCCTGAAGATTTTGATGCTGCCCGTAATCCTGCTCTCTTAGCCAAGAGCGAGAGCGGGGACAACGCCCCGCCGCTCTCTGTCAGCGAGATTTCTTCTGCGCTGAAACGCACGGTGGAGGATCGCTTTGGCCATGTGCGCCTGCGCGGAGAGATTTCCGGCTTTAAGCGTGCGGCATCGGGCCATATCTACATGGCGCTAAAAGACGATAAAGCGGTTATTGATGGCATTATCTGGCGCGGCAATGCCGGGCGATTGCCTTTTGCGCCAGAGGATGGGCTGGACGTTATCGCCACGGGCAAGCTGACCACCTATCCTGGCCGGTCAAAATATCAGATTGTGATCGACCGCATGGAATTGGCGGGTGAGGGCGCGCTGATGCAGCTTTTTGAAAAGCTGAAAGCACGGCTGGGCGAGGAAGGGCTGTTTGCACCAGAGCGCAAGCGGCGACTGCCCTATTTGCCGCGCACCATTGGCGTGGTGACATCGCCCACTGGCTCAGTTATCCGCGATATATTACACCGGTTGGCAGACCGCTTCCCCAGCCATGTGCTGGTCTGGCCGGTATTGGTGCAGGGGGAAGGGGCCGCTGCGCAAATTGCCAATGCCGTTAATGGCTTTGCCGCGATGCCCAAAGGGGGCGATGTGCCGCGTCCAGATCTGGTGATTGTCGCGCGCGGCGGCGGCTCGATAGAGGATTTATGGTGCTTTAATGAAGAGAATGTGGTGCGCGCCATTGCCGATTGCACAATTCCGATCATCAGCGCAGTGGGCCATGAAACAGACACGACATTGGCCGATTATGCCGCTGATCGGCGCGCGCCCACCCCAACGGCTGCGGCAGAGATGGCCGTGCCAGTGCGCGCTGATTTGGCCGCACATTTAACCGAACTTGGCCTGCGCAGCCAGCGGGCGCAGCAACGCGCGCTTGGTCTGGCCAACGAACGGCTGGAGCGCTGGGCGCGGCAATTGCCAAAAACGGACAGCCTGTTTGCGCCATCACAGCAAAAGCTGGACGATGTGAGCGAGCGCATGTCGCGCGCGCTTGGCTATGCGCATGGCCGCGCAAAAGAGCGTTTTGCCATGCAGGCTGGCCGTATGACGGTTAATCTGTTGCAGCGGCGGCTGGAACGTTCAGATGCGGCATTACAATCGGCGCGGCTTTCGCCCATATTTGTAACGCGCCCTTATGCCGATAAGGCGGCGCGATTGTCTTCGCTTGACCGGCTAATGCGTCAGGTTCACCCCGATGCACCCTTATCGCGTGGCTATGCCAAGGTGACGGATAGGGATGGGCAAGTGGTGACCAAAAGGCAGGGCGCAATTGATGCGGCTTTGCTAGACCTGCACTTTGGTGATGGTAAAGTGGGTGTAGCGGTTGGCGATGCGCCGGAGACGCCGCCGCAACTGGCAAAGGCTAAAGCAAAGAAAAGCACCGCGCCAAAAGCCGCTGGCAATCAACCCAAATTGCTATGACATAATGCGCTGCTTAGCCCAATATAGCCAAATAAGCACAGGGCCTGGCTAGGGCCTGACTAGGGCCTGACTAGGGCCTGCCTAAAGATTGCGTATAGATTGCAACATGTTGGGGGTTCCTATCGCCTTTGCTTTTCTTTATAGCGCTGTTTAATACCAGCTAAGGAACACTCACTATTTCTCGCGCCGCAATTTCTATAAAAGCTTATGACCCTGCCTCAGATGATGTGAATTTAACCAATCGCTATCATGATATGCGGCATTTGACACAGGCCCTGTGCAGCACGCTTAGCGATGCCGATGCCACTGTGCAGTCAATGGAAGATGCCTCTCCTGCAAAATGGCATTTGGCGCATACGACATGGTTTTTTGAAACATTTTTGCTGCGCGATCATGTGCCGGATTATGTGCTGTTTAACGAAGCCTATCCGTTTTTGTTCAACAGCTATTATGAGGCTGAGGGCGCGCGCCATAACAGAGCGCGGCGCGGCATGATTACGCGGCCCGTGCTGGACGATATATTGGCCTATCGCGCCCATGTTGATGCGGCAATGCAGCCGCTGCTGGAAAGCGCGGATGACCATATTAGAGAATTGGCGATATTGGGCATGCATCATGAGCAGCAGCATCAGGAATTGCTGCTGACCGACATCAAGCATCTCTTCGCGCAAAACCCGCTTAACCCTGCGGTCTATCCCGTTGCTCATCAGCCACAAGATGATAAAACTGCGCCGCCGCTCATATGGGTGGAGGGGCGCACTGGCCTTGCCGAGATTGGTCATGCCGGGATTGGCCATAATGGGGCAGGCTTTGCCTTTGATTGCGAAGGGCCGCGCCATCAGACTATTTTAACGCCGCATGCACTGGCAAACAGGCCGGTTACGAACGGCGAATATCGTGAATTTATTGCAGATGGCGGCTATAAAAATCCGCAATATTGGCTGTCTGATGGTTGGGGCTGGGTGCAGCGCGAAAATATATCCGCGCCGCTTTATTGGCAACAAAAGAGCGATGGTGACGGCGCATATAGCGCCTTTCGCCTAGATGGATTGCACCCGCTTGATGACCATGCGCCGGTCACGCATATCAGCCTTTATGAGGCCGATGCCTATGCTAGCTGGGCCGCGCAAAAATGGCCCGGTGCGCGTCTGCCCACAGAGGCGGAATGGGAAGCCGCTGCGCAAAGCCTGCCCGATATGGCGGGAAATATGCTGGATGAAGCGGGCGCAGCACATCCTATGGCGGCTGCATCAGATGGCGGGGCGGGTTTGCAGCAAATGTTCGGCGATGTGTGGGAGTGGACAGGCTCTGCCTATCGTCCCTATCCCGGTTTTCGCGCAGCCGATGGCGCGGTGGGCGAATATAATGGCAAGTTTATGAGCGGCCAATTTGTGCTACGCGGCGGAAGCTGCGCCACTCCGGCAGGGCATATCCGCGCCAGCTATCGCAATTTCTTTTACCCGCATCAGCGCTGGCAATTTACTGGCGTGCGGCTGGCGCGCGATCTTTAATTTGCGCTAACCCAAAACCGACCCATCCGATCATCATAAAATAACAAGAGAGAATAATGGCTGAAGCTGCCGACCCCGCTTTTCGCGCCGATGTGCTGAAATGTTTTGCTGATAAAATCCATGCTATACCCGCACGCTGGCTGTATGACCGTAAAGGCTCTGAGCTGTTTGAGGCGATTACGCGGCTGCCCGAATATTATCTGACACGGGTGGAAACGGCGCTGCTGGAAACGGTGTGCGGTGAGGTGGCCGATTTGACGGGCAAAGGCCGCGCGGTGGTGGAATTTGGCTCGGGCAGCTCGATCAAAACGCCGCATTTGCTCAAAGCGGTTGACCCCATTGCCTATGTGCCGATTGATATTTCAGCCGAGTTTCTGGAAAGCAGCAATGCAGTGTTGCAAGCAGAATTTCCCGCGCTCAACATCTTGCCGCTGGCCGCTGATTTTATGCACCCCTTAGAGCTTCCTAAAGCGGTCGCAGATGCGCCGAAACTTGGCTTTTTTCCCGGCTCCACCATTGGCAATATGATCCCGCGTTCCTCTGTCGATCTGCTGCGCGCCATGCGGCAAAGTCTGGGCGAGGGGGCATATCTGCTGATCGGCATGGACCGGATTAAAGATGAAGATACTATGCTGGCCGCCTATAATGATGCGGATGGGGTGACCAGCCATTTCACGCTCAACCTGCTGGAGCGGATCAATCGTGAGCTTGATAGCAATATTCCCATTGCCAGCTTTACACACCAGTCTATCTGGAACGATCTTTATGCGCGCATAGAGGCCTATATTGAGGCGGTGGAGGATGTGCATTTTACCATAGCGGGCCAGCATTTCACCATGGCCAAGGGCGAGAAAATTCATGCCGAAAACAGCCATAAATTTGGTGAACGTGATGCCCGGCTAATGCTGCGCGCTGGCGGTTGGTCGCCCGCTGCACAATGGAATGCGCCGGATAATAGCTATAGCTTGTTTTTGGCAGAGGCACGGCCCAGCAAAAGCGCGCCATAAAGCCGCCCCATAAAACGGGCCCATAAAACGGGCCGCGTGCAACAGCGGATATTTGCAAAACCGTGATTGAGGCGACGCAGATAATCGCTTAAACAGTTTGGAAAATAGGCCAGCCAGTCAAAAGGATAAGAATATGCAAAGTGTTGCTGTAATCGGCGCCGGACAAATGGGTGCAGGCATTGCGCAAGTCAGCGCGCAAGCGGGCTATCAGGTGTTTTTGTCTGATGTAGAATTGGCCGTGGCAGAGCGCGCCAAAGCCTATATTGAAAAAATGCTAGCCCGCGCGGTATCCAAAGAGAAAATGGAGGCGCAAGAAGCGCAAAATATCCTGACCCGTATTCAGCCAGTGGGCGAATATGAACCCATGGCCAATGCCGGCCTGATTATCGAGGCAGCAACAGAGCGCGAAGATATTAAGCGCACAATTTTTGATGAGGTGGGCAAGGTGCTGGGCCATCAGGCCGTGCTGGCCAGCAATACCTCCTCCATCCCCATCACCCGCATGGCGCAGGCATCGCCCGATGCAGCGCGTTTTGTCGGCGTGCATTTCTTCAACCCCGTGCCGGTCATGGGGCTTATCGAGCTGATCCGCGGGCTGGCCACTTCGGATGAAACGGTGGGCAAGGTGGAAAGCTATGCCGCCGCCATTGGCAAAAAGGTCGTCCATGCCAATGATGCGCCGGGCTTTATCGTCAACCGCATCTTGCTGCCCATGCTGAATGAAGCCTGTTTTGCGCTGGGCGAGGGCGTGGCGACGATCCCTGATATTGATGCGGCAATTACTTTGGGCCTAAACCACCCTATGGGGCCGCTTACATTGGCGGATTTTATCGGGCTGGATACCTGTTTGCACATCACCAATGTGCTCTATTCCGGCACCGGCGATCCCAAATTCCGCGCCGCGCCGATATTAGTCAAATATGTCGAGGCGGGATGGCTAGGCCGCAAAACCGGCAAAGGCTTTTATGACTATAGCGGTGAAGCGCCCGTGCCGACGCGGTAAATCAGTCTAGCTTGACATATTAGCTAAGTCTAGCTAAGTCCATATTATGGATTATATCAACATTCATCAGGCAAAATCAACGCTTTCGCGGCTGGTTCAGGCGATTAAATCCGGCGAAGAGCAGGAAATAATCATTGCCCGCAATGGCGAACCTGCGGCGCGGTTAGTGCCCATAGCCTCTCATCCGCAAATTCGCTTTGGCTTGGGCAAGGGCAAGATCAGGCTGTCAGAGGATTTTGATCGTGATAATGCTGATATTACCCGTCTTTTTTGCGGGCCAGATGATTAAGTGAAACTGCTGTTGGATACGCATATAGCGGTTTGGATTGTTGAGGATAATGTAGCGCTCACTGCAAAGGCGCGAGCATTACTTACGCAAGACGATGCCGAGATTTATGCCAGCGCGGCCACTATTTGGGAAATCGCCATAAAATCCGCGCTACGCGCAGGGCGAAAAGACAATTTCAATTTTACAGCGCAGCAAGCGCATGAACTGTTTGTTGAATCGGGTCTGAAAATGCTGGACATTAACGCGCAGCATGCTGCCGCGATTTCCGCTTTGCCGGCCATTCATGCCGATCCATTTGACCGGTTAATGATAGCGCAGGCAATGTGTGAAAACATGAAATTTTTAACCCATGATCATGTGCTCGCCGCTTATGGAGAGCAAATCATCACGCTTTAGAGTCGGCACTTATCGCACTATCGCCAGCATTTTCTTGTGCATTTGTGGTCAAATTCAAACCCACCGCGCCGAGCGCTATCAGCGCGATACACCCCAATTGCATCAAGCCCAGATTTTGTTTGAAAACCACAAAGCCGATCAGCGTAATCGCCACGATTCCTGCGCCGGACCAGATGGCATAAGCCACGCCCACCGGAATGGATTTTATCGCCACCGCCAAAAACGCAAAGCATATCCAATAGCAGGCAATCGAGCCTGCGCCCCATCCCCAACGCGCAAAGCCGTCCGAGGCCTTTAACAGGCTGGTCCCCAAAATCTCAAAAATAATCGCAATGCCTAATAATAACCACGGGTTCATTACTTTAGTCCTTTTTGTTTTGCTGAGCCAAAAAATCACTGGGCAGCGGTGAAGACGCTCCATTTTTGGCAATGCGTGATGCTGTTGCCAATTTGATGAAATCCCAAACTTCTTTGTTAAATCCGGGGTCGGGCTGGCCTGTGCTTTTGCCGCCATCTTTACCGGTCCATTGATCCATATTATCATAAAGACGCGCCGCGCCATTCCACATTTCTGGAGTGTAAAATTCGGCCATAGGTTTGAGCAAATCATACCATTTATCGACAAAAAACTGCGCCGCGTCGCTATCTGGCTTCATGGGAAGCGCGGCCTTTATCGCATCGCCCAGTTCTTTCCATTGCGCCGCATAGAATTCGGCATCAAAATCGTCAGGTGCTTGTGCCCATTGCGCCGCCCAATGGGCTTTTTCCTGTGGGCTGAAATAGCGATCAGTGACCTCTTTCCATTCCTTGGGTTCCTGCTTCAACATCTTGTCTCCAGTTTCGATCAGCGCGCAAAAAGTCTCCGCATTGAGCGGCTCGCTGCGAGCGATGCGGGACAAGGCAAAATTAATAATGGTCTGCGCATTTGCAATTTGCCGTGATTCTTCATCCAACATGTTTAGCTGGGCATGCAGTAATGCCGTCAGATCAAGGGTTTTACCATCAAACAGGTCTTTCATCTGCGCTAGGCTAAGCCCAGCAGATTTAAGCACTACAATCTGATGCACCCGCTCCAGTTCCGCCGGGCCAAATAGCCGCTTGCCATTATATGTGCGCAGTGGTGCGATAAGTCCGCGCGTTTCGTAAAAACGCAAAGCACGGCTGGTCAGGCCGGTGCGGCGCACCAGTTCGCGCATATCAATAGCATTGGCCAACAGATTGTTTTTGCTCTTCGAATCGTCCATATCTCTCTTATGCCGCTTTACCTTGGGTCAACGGCAAGTTTTTTTAGGTGACCTTGGCCGCAAGCTGTTGCATCACGTTTTTCATGTTGCGCCTTATTCTCAATCGCTTGCTGACCGCTATCCCGACTTTGGGCGCGGTGTTGATTGCTTCATTTCTGCTGATGCGTTTTGCGCCGGGCGGGCCATTTGATGGGGAGCGGCCATTGGATGATGCCACTCGCGCCGCGCTGGAGGCCAGCTATGGGCTGGATTTGCCGCTTTGGCAGCAATTAACCGGCTGGCTGGGCCGTGTTATCACTGGTGATTTTGGGCCGAGTTTGGTCTATCGTGATTTTACTGTGACCCAGCTTGTGGCGCAGGGTTTGCCGACATCTATGTTGCTGGGCCTAGGCGCGATTATATTGGCTTTGTTGCTAGGGCTGGCACTTGGCATTCGGGCCGCGCTTAACCCTGGCGGACGGGCGGATATTTGGCTGATGCTGCTTGCCACTATGCTCACCGCTTTACCGACATTTGTCACCGGCCCCTTATTGGTGCTGCTTTTTGCAGTGACATTGGGGCTATTGCCATTGGGCGGCACAGGCAGCGCTTTGCACTGGGTTTTGCCGGTTATTGCCCTGTCGCTCCCCGTAGCAGGCGCGATTGCCAAGCTGGTGCGCGCGGCATTGGCCGATTTATGGCAGCGCGATGCCATTCGCACCGCACGCGCACGCGGCCTCTCACGCTTTGCCATATTGCGCCGCCACGCGCTGCGCCCCGCCATGGTGCCAGTGGTCAGCTATTTGGGGCCAGCCGCAGCAGGCTTGCTGACCGGCGCCGTGGTGATTGAAACGGTATTCGGCTTGCCTGGCTTGGGCCGCTATTTTGTGCAAGGGGCGCTCAACCGAGATTACCCGCTCATCATGGCGGTGGTGCTGATTTATGCGGTTTTGATTATAGTTTTCAACCTGATTGCCGATCTGCTTTATGCGTGGCTAGACCCCAGAGTGCGGGGATAATGGCTATGGTGCTGAGTATTTTGGGGCCTGCTTGGCAGGCGATGAGGTAATGGTTTCATAAAAGGCACAAAAGAAAAAAGCAGAAAGAAAGCTATAATAATGCTTTTCGCGCAGATATTATTGTTAATCAGGCGTTGCTGATCGAAATAAAATCGACGGAAAAATTTCTCCTGTCCATATTAAGCAATGCCTTACATATATACGCCTATTAAACATGCCTTTGGGATTGTTGATAAATTTTGGCGGAGAAACTTTCAAACAGGGCATAAGACGCATTATGAATGATAGGTTGATCCGTTAAATGAGCGATACTTTCATGCCTTTTTCCCTTCATGCCTTTTATGAAATGGCAAGGCCTGCCGCATCATGAAAACGCCGCTCATCATTATTGGCATCATCATCCTCTTCGCGCTCATCGTTCCGTTGTTTAGCCCATGGGATTATGCGCAAATTGATTGGGATCATGTGGCCGCGCCGCCGGGGGTGAATGGGCATTTGCTCGGTACAGATGATATTGGCCGCGATATTTTGGCGCGGCTTGCCGTGGCGACGGGAGTGACATTGCTGGTCGCAGGCGTTGCGGCCTGTGTTTCGCTTTTGGTCGGCGTGACATGGGGCATGGTTGCGGGCTGGGCTGGCGGGCGTGTGGATGGGCTGATGATGCGTATTGTTGATGCGTTATTTGCTCTGCCTTTCATGTTTGTGGTTATCATTTTGATGGTGGTTTTTGGCCGCTCTATTCTGCTGGTTTTTATCGGCATTGGTCTGGTCGAATGGCTCACCATGGCGCGGATTATTCGCGGGCAGGTGCTGAGCTTAAAGAACCGGCCCTTTGTGCTGGCCGCCAAAGCAGCGGGCGCCCCTGCGCACCAGATTTTGCTGCGCCATATATTGCCCAATGTGGCAGGCATAGCGCTGGCCTATCTGGCGCTCACCCTGCCGCAATTGGTGATGATAGAGAGCTTCCTCTCCTTTTTGGGGCTAGGGGTACAGGAGCCGCTGACCTCTTTAGGTATATTGATAAAAGACGGCGCAGAGGTGATGGATATTGACCCGCTCGCGCTGTTGCTGCCCGGCGGCATCATGGTCATATTGCTGATGGCATTGACATTAGTGGGCGAAAAATTGCGGGACCGTTTTGTATGAGCTTGCTGGTCTATCAGGGGTTTGGCGCGGCCATAAATGGCCATGAATTGGTCAAAGATGTTAGTTTTTCGGTTGATGCAGGGGAGATTGTGGCGCTGGTCGGTGCATCGGGTTCGGGCAAGACGATGACCGCATTAACCCCCTTTGGCCTTAGTCCAGCTACTGCCACTGGCTCCATAAAATTATCGGGGCGTCAATTGGCCGGGCTGGATGAGGGCGCGCTATCAGCGCTGCGCAGCCAGAGCGTCGGCTTTGTGTTTCAGCAGCCACTTGCCGCGCTCACTGCGCATATAAAGGTTGCCGATCATTTGTGTGAAGCAGCTATGCAATCGGGCGCTGCGCGGCCAGATCAGTTGGCTTTGCAAGCAATGTTGCAAGAGGTTGAGCTGGACGATGCCGCCTTTTTACAGCGTTATCCGCATCAATTATCGGGCGGACAGCGCCAACGGGTGATGATCGCCTGCGCTTTGGCCCACGCCCCGCAATTGCTGGTCGCGGATGAACCGACATCTGCATTGGACGCGCCATTGCGCGGTGCGGTTTTGGCATTGCTCGCCAAATTGGCGCGCGCACGCAATATGGGTTTGCTGTTGGTCAGCCATGACATCGCCAAATTGCGCGCTATTGCCGATAAATTGGTGGTTATGGACGCTGGCAGAATATTGGAGCAGGGCGCGGCGGCAAAGATATTGGACGCGCCGCAAACCGCCTATGCGCAGGCATTATTTAATGCCGTGCCCCGCCTTTCCGGTGATACGCCGGCCAGAATGCAGATTGATAAGCCCATAAATGTTGGCGGGCCTTTATTACAGGTTGATAATCTTAGCGTGGATTTTGCCGCTCCTGCTCTTTTCGCGCCCAAAACCCGCGCCGTTAATCAGGTGCGGTTGGTGATAGCGAAGGGCGAATCCGTGGCTTTGGTTGGCGGATCAGGCTCAGGCAAATCGACCATTGCCAGAGCCATATCTGGGCTAGGGCCGGTCACAATAGGGCAGATGCAGTTTGGCAGTGCGATATTGGGCAAAAAACGCAAATCAGCGGACCGTCTGGCGATACAAATTGTCTTCCAAGACCCTTTGGCCAGCCTAGATCCGCATTGGCAGATTGCCGATATTATTGCCGAGCCGATGATCTATTTGCGCAAAGATATGGATGCAGCTGCGCGGTTTGAGCGTATATCGGCTCTGCTAGAAGCTGTTGGCCTTGATGCAGGTTTTGCCGCGCGCAGGCCGCAGCAACTTTCCGGCGGTCAGGCACAGCGCGTTGCCATTGCCCGTGCCCTGGCGGTGGAACCGCAATTGTTGGTGCTGGATGAAGCAACATCAGCACTTGACCCGATTGTTGCGGACCAGATTATCACTTTGCTTGAAGAATTGCGCGCTCGAAACAATCTTTCATTGCTGTTTATCACGCATGATATTGCGCTGGCTTGGCGGCTATGTGACCGCATTATCGTATTGGATAATGGCAGCGTTGTAGAAGATGCACCCGCCGATCAGTTGGTTAAAAAACCAAGGGCCGCAGCCAGCAAGATGCTGGTTACGGCCCAATTTGGTGAGTTTGTTAAAACTTAGCGTCAGGTCTTTGGGGTCAGAATAATTGCCCTTAAGGCCTGATTTTAAGAATTAAAATTCTGCAGTCAGTGCAATCACAACTTGCGCATCGGCAATTTGGCCGGTGCCATCATTGCCAAGGCTGAAATTGGGCTGCAAAAATGCAGATTCTGCAACGCCAATATCGGTATCGACATAAGAGACTGACAGCGACAATGGACCGGTGAGCGGTACCGATGCGCCCAGTGACCAATCCCAATATTCACCGGTTGGTGCAACTGATGTACCATTGGGGCCAAGGCCCGGATTACCTTCAGAATAACCAATATGACCGCTCAGCGTCACAGGTGTATTCGGGATGGCGATATCGGCATTGCCAGAAAGATAAAGGTTATCTTCGCTCTGGCCGTTACTGAATGATGTTGCAGAAAAATTGCCCAGCGCTTCTTGCTTGGGTGCATAATTGACTGCAGCGGTTAGATTAAGAGGGCCGGTTGTGCCGCTTACTGAAAAATAGCCTTCGAAAAAGTCACTATTATCTGCGCCGCCGGGATAGGTGTACCAGGTAACACCGGTATCAATATCTGCATTACCGATTGTGGTGCTGAAACCTACAATCAGGTCAAGCTCTAGATTGGCACCGCCAAAAGTACCCCAACCGGCAAGGTTTGAACCCCATGTGCCGATATAGATGCCGCTTTCATGCGCGATGGTCAGGCCACCCTGCAAAGCAATCTCTTCGTCAGATTGTGAGACACCGCGGAAACGATAATCATTGGTAAGTGAAAGAGAACCGGAAACGGTGATCGCTTCGCTTTCTTCTTCTTGAGCAAAAGCGGGGGTTGCTGTTGCGCAAAGTAAAACTAATCCGGCGCCAGCGGCAGTCCGGCGGAGTGTGGTAACGGTGTTCATGAAATCCCTTTCTTCGTCATATTCATTGGCAGGCCGCATTTGTTTTGCGCGACTGTCGGTTTGTGCACTGCACCCAAAAAAAACTTTGGCTGCCCTTCAAACAAGGCGAAATTGCACAAAATTGCTGCGCTGCACAAGTATAAAAATTACATTAATGCGTATTTCGGGAAAATAATGTGACTTTTTTGCCGCTTTTTGCGCATTAATCACGTAATTCTATGTTGCGGCGCAGCAATTTGCTAATGTTCTTAATATGTTCTATGTCGTCTTAATGATAAGCGAATCAAACAATATGTCACATGATCCAAAGCGCAGTGCAGCCAACGCAGCTATGATAGAGAATATGCAGAATGAACCTGCCTGTTATAAGGCAGCGGATGTAGCGCGCGGCGTTACCCGATTATTTGCCCGCCATGCCATATGGATGATGGGCGAATATAGTCTGCCGAACAAAAGGCGGGCCGATCTTGTGGGGTTGGATAAGGCCGGCAATATCATCATGGTAGAGATTAAGGTGGCAAAGGCCGATTTGTTAGGCGACCAGAAATGGACGGAATATCTGGACTATTGCGATCAATTTTACTGGGCTTTATCGCCAGCAATGGACAGCAATATCGTTAATGGAGAGCTGTTTATGCCAGAGCGTACGGGCCTGATTATAGCAGACCAATATGACGCAGAAATTCTGCGCCCAGCATCTCGCAATGCCTTAGCACCGGCACGCCGTAACAAGCTGTTAAAAGATATGGCCCATATGGGGCTGCGCCGTGTTGCACTGCACAATGACCCGCATATTATTACAGCAGATGAAGTTTAACGGCAGAGATAAAGTGCAGTAGACCCGCATCATATGCATAAAGGGATATAGTGCGTGGCAATCAAGCGCGCTGATCCTCTTAATATATTCGGCACAAATTTATATCAGCTATCCGTTTGGAAGCGATAATGCCTTAATAGCCAAGACTAACGCAGGCTAGGTCCGAATACGGGTGCCTTTTTCTTTTTGCCAGCGCGTTCATCATCAGACTTTTCAATTTCTGCCAGCAAAGATGCGCGGCGCGGGTCCGCTGCGGCGTAATCGCGGGCGGATTGGCCGGACAGGCTGTCAACGCGGTCGGCATCGGCGCCGGCTTTTAACAATAAGCGGACAAGCGCGATATTATTAAGCTGAACTGCACGGATTAGCGGAGTTTCGCCTGAGCGGTTGGCTTGGTTCACATCGGCTTTGCGGGCCAGCAGAACCTGTGCGCCTTCTAAAAAGCGCAAATTGGTGGCGAGCATCAATGGGGTTAGGCCTTCTTTATCGGCAATATTGGGGTTTGCCCCCTTGCTAAGCAGAAAGTTAAGCCAGACCACATCCCGCCGCTGGACAACGATATGTAGCCCAGTCTGGCCGTTTTTCAGGTCACGTGCATTAACAATGGTGCTGCCCGGTTTGTTAAGAAGATCAGTAACCACGGTTCCATCACGCTCACGAACCCCTTCTAGAAATTCGTAATTTTCACTAAATTGCGCCTGTGCAGGTGCCGTGAATATCAGGGCCGCAGATAAGGCCGCCAACATCACGCTAAGGCGCAAAAAGCTATTTTTAAAGTCATTGGCAATATGCGCCAGTGCTGGAACATGCATGAAATTCTGCTCTCATCTCTATTATGTTTATTACATTGCCCGTGATTCGGCTCTTATATCATATGGCATATGATAGCGGCCAAACGCACATTCTCAATCGATGTATATGGCAAATTATGCTATTTTTCTAGCCACAAGATGGTTGCGCGCTGCTGAACATAATATGCTTTGCTGTAGATGATCGCAAAAATGTTGGTGCGGCCCATATGCCGCGCTATATTGCATCAAGGATTATTGGGCTTTAACCGGCATGTTATAAGGATTATTATGCGGCATATATTATATCTCTCCCCTCTGCTTTTGCTAGTGACAGCCTGTTTTGGTGCACCCGAAGAGGCACCGCTAAAAGGCGCGACGATTGGCGGCGCGTTTACATTGGTGGATCAAAATGGGGATGAGGTCAGCTATAGCGATTTTGATGGGCAATATCGTATCATGTATTTTGGCTATAGCTATTGCCCTGATGTCTGCCCTGTTGATCTGCAAAAGCTGGCACAGGGTTTTGCTGCCTTTGAAAAGGCCTATCCGCAGCGGGCAAAGAATATCCAGCCGATTTTTGTGACCATTGACCCAGAGCGCGACACGCCGGACGTTATGAAAAATTATGTTGAGGCATTTCATCCGCGCTTAATTGGCCTAACCGGCAGTGAAGAGCAGATTAAGAAAACCGCGCGCAAATTTGCGATATATCGGGCTAAGCGTGAGCAAGAGGGCTTTGAGGAATATCTGATGGACCATAGCCGCCAAACCTATTTATTTGATGCTGCTGGAAAGCCTTTAGCGTTGTTGCCGGTTGACAATAATGAAGATGGTTCCCCATCAACGCCCGAAGATATTGCCGCTGCACTGGACAAATGGGGGCCGCCTGCGGGCGATATTTAATGGCAGAACATGATATTCCATTTTGGGAAAAGCCCTTGGAACAGCTTGATAGCGCGCAATGGGAAGCATTGTGTGATGGCTGCGGCAAATGCTGTTTGCATAAGGTGGAGGATGAAGAGAGCGGCAATATCTACCCGACCAATGTGGCCTGCCGCTTGCTTGATGTAACCAGCGCGCGGTGTAGTGATTATCGTCACCGCAAGGCAAAGGTGCCCGATTGTATGCAGCTAACCCCTGCTAAACTGGCCAATATTTCATGGTTGCCATCAAGCTGCGCCTATGTGCTGCGCCGTGAAGGCAAGCCGTTGCCGGATTGGCATTATCTGAAATCAGGCAGCGATGAGGCCATGCTAATGGGCGGCCACAGTGTCGCTGGACGCTGTGTGTCAGAGGATTTTGCTGGGCCGCTTGAGCATCATATATTGGAAACACCATTATGAACCGCGCGGCATGATGGAAGGCCTGCCCGATATATTTCGGCGTCCGGCAAGGCGCAGCAATAAAAGCGCGTCAAGCGCTGCACGCGAGCGCATGGTGATGGTGGGCGATGATGAAGTGCCGCTGACAATCCGCCATCATCCACGTTCACGCTCCATATCGCTGCGTATAGACTGCGCCAAGCGCGGCCTGTCCGTTACCATGCCCCATTGGGTGGCAGAGCGCGAAGCATTGGCCTTTATCACCAGCCGCACAGGCTGGATAAAGGAGCGGTTAGCAGCATTGGGGCCGCAAATCATATTGGGGGATGGCGACGATATTGGCTTTCGCGGCGAGAATTACCGTATCCACTGGTCTATAGAGAATCCGCGCACGCCTATTTTGTCTGGCGAGCAATTGCTGGTGGGCGGTGAAAAAGACCTGTTGGCTAAGCGGGTGGAGCGTTGGCTAAAGGCGCAGGCGAAGACAATATTTGCGGATGATCTGCACGAATATTGCACTTTGGCCAGCGAGAGGACGGTACCCAGAATAGGGCTGAGCAATGCGCGCCGCCGCTGGGGGAGTTGCTCGCAAAGCGGCTGGGTGCGGGTGCAGTGGCGCTTGATTATGGCGCCAGACGCTGTGCGCCGCGCCGTTATCGCGCATGAGGTCGCGCATTTGCGGCATATGGACCATAGCCCGCG
>CAZAHS010000032.1:0-15169 GCA_964484855.1 uncultured Sphingomonadaceae bacterium
GATTGAGGATGCACTTGGGCTTGAACGCAACACCATGAAAATTGGCGTGATGGATGAGGAACGGCGCACCTCGGTCAATTTGGCGGCCTGCATTCATGCAGTAAAAGACCGGATTGTGTTCATTAATACCGGCTTTTTGGACCGCACGGGCGATGAAATCCACACCATCATGCAGGCTGGCCCTGTTACGGCCAAGGCCAAGATGAAGCAGGAAGCTTGGATAAACGCTTATGAAGCGCGCAATGTCGCTATCGGCCTGTCATGCGGCCTGTCGGGCAAGGCTCAGATCGGCAAGGGCATGTGGGCGGCCCCTGATAAAATGGCGGATATGATGGAGCAGAAAATCGGCCATCCTATGACCGGCGCGAATACCGCATGGGTGCCTAGCCCAACAGCGGCAACGCTGCATGCTATCCATTATCACCAGCTTGATGTGTTTGCGCATCAGTCAGAAATTGCCGCCAAAGGTACGCCGCCGCTTGATGATCTGCTGACCTTGCCATTATGCGATCCCTCGCAGCTCTCAGCGGACGATATTCAGCATGAGCTGGACAATAATGCGCAAGGGTTATTGGGCTATGTTGTGCGCTGGATTGACCAAGGCATTGGCTGCTCCAAAGTGCCGGATATTAACGATATCGGCCTGATGGAGGACCGCGCTACACTGCGCATATCATCACAGCATATCGCCAATTGGCTGCACCATGGGCTTTGCACGCGTGAACAAGTGCTGGCAACGCTCAAGCGCATGGCGGCCAAGGTTGACGCGCAAAATGCGGGTGACGCGCTTTATCAGCCAATGGCGAGCGACCCGGATAACAGTCTGGCTTTTACCGCGGCCTGCGCGTTGATTTTTGAAGGTTTGGCGCAGCCCAGCGGCTATACCGAGCCGTTGCTGCACCGTTTCCGCCAGCAATATAAGGCGGCCAATTAGTTTTTGCTAAGCTGACGGGCAAGAGCAATATAATCGTCCACCTTTAGCGTTTCGGCCCGTCTTTGCGGGTCGATATTGCAGATTTCCAAAGCCTCTAATGCGCCACGCACGCTGCGCAGGCTTTGGCGCAGCATCTTGCGGCGTTGGCCAAATGCGGCTGCGGTAATGCTTTGCAAAACATCGCTGCGCACGTCTTTGGGCGCCGTTTTGGGTGTAATATGGACAACAGCCGACATGACCTTTGGCGGCGGAGTAAATGCGCTGCGATGTACCTTCATCTCCAATCGCGCATCAGAGCGCCACTGCGCCAATACAGAAAGTCTGCCATAAGCCTTGTCACCGGGTTTGGCGACAATCCGCTCGGCAACTTCGCGCTGGAACATCAGAGTAAGTGACTGCCAGTCAGGCAACCATTTTTCACTGGTCAGCCAATCAATCAGCAATGCTGTGCCTATATTATAGGGCAAATTGGCCATGATATGAAATGGCGGCTCAACATGATCTGATATAGTGATCTGCATCGCATCACCGGA
Organism: uncultured Sphingomonadaceae bacterium; assembly: GCA_964484855.1. GTDB lineage: Bacteria > Pseudomonadota > Alphaproteobacteria > Sphingomonadales > Sphingomonadaceae > Alterisphingorhabdus. The sequence goes on from CAZAHS010000032.1 coordinate 1,468, forward strand.
TAGAATGATAAGCTTTTCCGGAAATATGTCTGCTATTTCATTAAGCGCTGGCAGGCAGCGTTCATCACGCTCTATGGCAAATAAATTGCCACCTGCGCGCAATATGGCGCGGCTTAGCCCGCCGGGGCCAGGGCCAATTTCTACAACATTATGGCCATTAATATCACCGGCCAAAGCGGCTATGCGATCAAGCAATTGTTCATCAAGCAGGAAATTTTGGCCAAGCGCTTTTTTTGCTTGCAGCCCGTGACGGGCAATAACATCACGCAATGGAGGCAATTTTGTCATATGGGTTGCTTAATCGAAAGCAGATGTTTGTGCATCATATTCCAGCCGGTATTTCATAACATATTGCGCCATTTGCAATGCTGAAATCATGGATTGCGGGCTTGCCTTATTTTGTCCGGCAATATCAAAAGCTGTGCCGTGGTCAGGTGATGTGCGGATTACCGGCAGGCCCAATGTCATGTTGACGCCATCATCAAAATCAAGAGTTTTCAGGGGGATAAGCGCTTGATCGTGATATTGACAAAGCGCCACATCATATTGCGCACGCGCGGCGGTGTGGAACATACTATCGGCAGCCAAAGGCCCGATAATATCATATCCTTCATCACGCAATATATGCAGAGCAGGGGAAATGATTAGCTGTTCCTCTTGGCCCATTCTGCCGTCTTCTCCGGCATGCGGATTAAGACCAGCAACAGCAATACGCGGCCGGGCCAGCCCGAAATTGCGGTGCATCGCTTTGGCGACCGCTTTGGTGCGGGCGATGATAAGATCCGCGCTAAGATATTCTGTAATCTGGCGTACAGGAATATGGACGGTGAGAGGGACAACTTTCAATGAAGGCCCAGCCAGCATCATATTGGCGTTTTCGCGCGCGACGCCGCATCTTTCTGCAATAAATTCGGTCTGTCCAGGATGGGTAAAGCCAACATTATGCAAGCCGTTTTTGGAAACCGGACCGGTCACCATACCATCAACACGCCCCGACCGGGCAAGGCCGACGGCCATCTCTAAGGCTTGTAACGCGCATTGTGCTGAGCTGTCATTTGGAGCGCCGGGCCGGTAATCCAGACAATTATGAACCTGTAAAACGGGCAGATGGCTAGCAAAAACAGTAGCTGTTTCTTCAGGGCCGGATATGGTTTTTGCAACGCCTTTGGCAATTGCATCAAAGGATTGTATATCACCCACAACAAAAAAATCCGGCAGGCCATTTTCGCGGCGGGCCTGCCAAGATTTTATTAATATTTCAGGGCCAATGCCCGCCGGATCTCCAGAGGAGACAGCGAAGAGCGGGTGTGAAGGCGAAATATTATCGATCAATTATATGCGATAATGGCATCGCGCCGCAGATCACGCAGGTAAATCTGGGCACGTTTATTGATTTTCTCTTCTTCCATGCGGGACATAAGTTCTTCCACGCTTGGAATATTTGTATCTGTTGGATCATCACGGCCACATAAGACCAATGAGCGAACGCCCTGTTCGGCTGAACCAAATGGCTGTGATGCTTCGCCTATTGAAAGGCCGAGCATGGTCTGCTGCAATTGTGGCGGCAGGTCACGGACGAAAATACCATCATTGCTGGTCACAGATGCACCTAATTCAGCGGCCACGCGGTCTGCATCGCCGCAGCCTCTAATGGTGCGGATAGCTGAGGAAAAACGTGCAGCAGTCTCTGTAGCCTGCGCTTCTGTCGTGCCTGGTGTAAAGGCAATGGCAAGTTGCTTTAGGTTCAGTTTTGCATTGCGCGGATCAGGAGCGGCAATTTTGCGCTTATCGATTAGGTAAAGAATGGAAAAGCCACCGGGAATTTCAATCGGACCGGCAAGTTGTCCTACAGCCATGGTTTGCGCAGCCTGAGCCAATTGCGGAGGCAATAGGGCAGGGCGAATCCAGCCCAATTTGCCGCCTTGTGGAGCGGTGGAAGCTTCGGACCATTGCTGTGCATAGGCTGCAAAATTGCCGCCTTGCTGCACTTGCTCGATTATGCGCCGGGCATTTTCGAAAATTTCTGCAGCGTTGTTAGGCGTCGAAGAAAGGTAGATTTCTGCAACATTATATTCATCTTGCCCTTTAGCGGCCAAAATACGGGAAATAATGCCGTTCACCTGCTCTTCTGAAACATTGGTGGTGCTGCCAATATTGCGGTCAACAACCCGCTGCCATGCCAATTCACCATGGATTTGGCGTTTCAGGCTTTCGGCAGAAGAGCCTTTTTGTGATAAATATGAATCAAGCGTTTTTGTGTCAGATCGGAAATTGCTTTGCGCGACGCGGCTGTAGGTATCATTAATCTGTGCCGAGGGTATAACAATCTCGTTTGAGCGCGCTTCCTGTATCTGCAATGTTTCGTCAATCAGATTGCGTAAAACCTGTAGCCGCAATCTTTTCATCTCTTCTGCATTGGGCTGACGCTCGCTAGAGGCCAATAATAGACCCAGGCGATGATCAATATCAGTACCGGTAATGATTTCGCCGTTAACAACTGCGGTCGCACGGCGGGAATTGGGGTCATCTTCTGCAAAAATGGTAACATTTTCAGGAATGTTAAGCCGTGCGGTAGGGGAGCTCTCATCCGGCACAGTCTGCGCTGATGCTGCAATCGGCAAGGCCAATGTCGTCAAAATGGCCAAAAAGCCGGTTTTCCGCAAAATTCGTATATTTTTCATACCAATTACCATATTGTTTTTGTCTGCTTTTTCAAAGTTCAAATCGCTCGATAAACAATTTACGCTGAACATAAGCTGAGTGCTATCTACGCATTAACGCCTATTGCATGTAAAGCCAAGCAGGCAACTGACAGCGCCATGGCATCTGTGAAAACCAGTCTGAAAACCAAGAGCTGATTTTAAAGGCCAAGATTGCGTAAGGAAAAGCGGAACAGAAATGTGTTGCCGCGCTGCGCGTCACCAGTAGCGATAAAGTCGCGCCGCCACGTCAAGCCAAGCGAAATATAAGGATCATCATATGCGATACCCAATCGCGTCCGTATAGGCTCAAAGCCATCTGACAAATTATTGGGGTCTTCTTCCGCATCGGTAAGGTCAAAATTACCGGAACCGAAGACAGACCAATAGCGGTTAACCTGCACACGGCCGGCAATGCGAAACTCTTCGCGGTCTTGCAAATCCTCAATTTCAGGGCCGATATCACGGTCAAGCCGCAAATAGCCGATTTGGCCATATGTCCGCCGCGAGCCGATAGTCGCATCAATTTCATTACGCCTGACGCGCAGCGTATCTTTATCAAGGCGAAAACGGTGGGTATATTGTACAAAATCGCGAAAGCGTATCTGTGCGCGCCCGACAACATCAGATGTCTTCTGGCCCAAGCCAGTGCCGCTGGGTAATATGTCTGATTTATCGTTAAAGCGGAAACTTTGCCCGATAACAGTGTCAATTTGCCAGCCGGGCCGGCGCAATTGCCACTCAGCGCCATAAACAACCCTAACGCCATCTTCTACGCGGTCTATGCCGGGCAATCTGTTAAGAGCAAAAATATTATTATCTTCCAGCTCAATCGCGCGGCTGTCTTCATTTGGTATATCCAAATTGGACGTTGGGCTGGTGCCGACAACCTGAAAACGCGGCGTAAACGTCTGTGTGCCGCCAAAGGCTTTGCCAATGAAAGGCCATTGCACATCTGCGGCAAGCGAACCAACGGCACGCGCCTGAAAGCCTGGCAAGCCTTGATAAATTAATGTCGAGGTCTGGCCGTTTTGGCGGCTATTATACAGGTCACCGCGGCCATAAGCGGTTAAGGTAAGCAATTGTCCGCCGGGCGTCACTTGGCTTCTGTCCCACCGTGCAGAGGCAAATGCGCGCTGTGTATCCTGTCCGTCAAAGCGGCTTATGGCCAATGTGTTGAACTGAAATTCAGTCTGGCCACCCAGAACTTTATTATTCAGCCTTTTGCGATAATCAATGATCGGCAGAGCAATAGGGACTTGCCCCTGAGGGTCATTAACCCGCAATGTCTGCGTACCCCAAGCGGTTGCCGCGAAATAGCTGTCATCATCAATGCGTTCAGCCTGTAGTGTAGAGCGCAGACGGTCATCGCGGCTGATATCATAGCGGCGCAAAAATGTACGGTCAGTTGCAACGCGAATTGAACCGGTCAATTGCCAGTTTTCATCCAGTTGAAACCGGCCATTAGCATCAAAATAGCCACGAAATTGAACAGTGTCTGAGGCAGGAGCCGTTTGACCCAATGGTATAAGCGAACTGGCCGTCGCATAGCCGCTAAGCTGATAAGCGCCATCATCTGTCAATGCGCGGTAGCGGGTATTGATGAGCGGCAGAACCTCGCTGAAAACCGACAAAGTTGTGGTCAAATCTCGATTGGGCGCCAGCGCCAGATAATAAGGTTGGGAATATTCCGCACCATTGGCAGCGCTGAACCTTAGATTAGGGACCAGCAGGCCAGAGCGGCTTTTAATATCAACGGGATGATTAAGGCCGGGCAGGGGAATAAGCGGCAAGCCAAAAAGCTCTAACCGCGCACCATCATAATAGACTTTCTTTTTTTCAGGATCGTAAACAACGCGAACAGCGCGGATTTGCCAGCTTGGGGATTCAGCGCAGACATCATCATCCGGCAGGCAGGGCGCATATGTAGCTTCATTAAGCGTAATAACATCATCAGCGCGAGTTCCGCGATTGGCAACAATGCGTCCGCCCTCTGCCAGCACCAATAAAATATTTTCAATCGCCGCGTCGCGAATTTCTTCGGTCAGCTCAATATCATCACCATAGACCACCGAACCATCTTCAGCGATTATCCGCACCTTACCAATTGCTCTGATCTCACCAGTGGCGCGGGTCCATATGATTTGCTCAGCACGGATTAATTGTTCGCCGCTGCGCAAGATAACATCGCCATTTGCGGTTACGGTCTGGGAAGGGTCGTCATAAACTATGGTTTCAGCAGAAAAGTCGATTTGACGGCCATTCAGCACATTTTTGCGAATCATAGCGTCAATTTCACTATCATCGACAGGCGGTGTTACGCCTTGCTGGTCATCGCGGCTGGCGGCCTGTTTGCCGATAGCATCCTCAACATTGGGTGCTGTATCTGCTTGCCGGGCATATGCTGCGCTATTGAACAGCAGCACTGGCAATATGGCGCTGGTGCTAAATAACAGCCTTAGCTTTGCCGGTCGTTCCGCCAAATGGCGAGCGAACGGGCATAAATGTTCTTTTGCCAAATATTGGATAACGGTTACCGGACTCATAGCTCTGCCTTTGCAGCGTCTCTTGCACAATGTGCGCAAAAGGCAAAGAGTGAAAAAATGGACAGGGAGCAGAAAGCGGGATAATCGGATGATGAATTTTCAAGAATCATACCCATATTTTCGGCTTACCAAGCATATGCACCAACAGCCTGTGTAAAGTGCCGATATAATCATCATTATGTGACCGGAGAAAATGTCATGCAAATTTCCCTGAACCCAGAAAATAATGCCGCTGGAGTGATATGTTATCTTTTGTCACCTGCTGATCTAAATGGGGCCAGCCTGGGTGATTTGCCCGCGCAGACTATATTGGCAGGTGCAAAGCAGGCACGTTTTCGCGGTAATGCGGGCAATGTTTTTGAAACATTTGTGGCCGATGCCAATGGTGACGGCGCACGGCGCATTGTTTTGCTGGGTCTTGGCGGTGCAGACCGCACGGCGCTGGATATTGAAAAAGCAGGGGCTGCGCTCACTGCAAAATATCTGACATCGGGTGAAAAGGCGCTGCATATTGACGCAGGTGCATCACCGGCACAGCTTGATGACCATGCACTGGCTAGCCTGTTAACCGGTGTATATTTGCGCAGTTGGCAGATGGACCAATATCACACCACAAAACCTGCAGAAGCCTTGCCGAGCCTGAAAACAGTCTCGCTCTCCGGCGGCGGTGATGCGCTTTCTGGCGCATGGGAATCGGCCAAGGCGGTGGCCGAGGGTGTGTTCCTGACCCGCGAATTGGTCGCAGAACCGGCCAATATTATCTATCCTGAAAGCTTTGTTGAGCGCTGCGCACCTTTGGCAGAGCTTGGCGTTGAGATTACCGTATTGGATGATGCGGAAATGCGCGAATTGGGCATGGGCGCACTGCTGGGCGTGGCGCAAGGCTCTCGCAAGCCCGCGCGCTTGCTGGTCATGCGCTGGAAAGGCACGGATAGCGCGCAGCGGCCATTGGTGCTGGTCGGCAAAGGCGTGACCTTTGATACGGGCGGCATTTCCATCAAGCCAGCGGCAGGCATGGAAGCAATGAAATGGGATATGGGCGGCGCAGGCGCAGTTGCCGGCACCATGAAGGCGCTGGCCGGACGCAAAGCCAAGGCCGATGTCATCGGTATTTGCGGGCTGGTTGAAAATATGCCTGATGGTAATGCACAGCGCCCGGGCGATGTGGTGACCACAATGTCTGGCCAAACTGTTGAAGTTATCAATACCGATGCCGAGGGGCGGCTGGTACTTTGCGATGCTCTGCATTGGGCGCAGGAAGAATATGATCCGGAATATATTGTTGATTTGGCGACATTGACCGGCGCAATGATTATTGCATTGGGCCACGATCATGGCGGCATGTTCAGCAATGATGACGGTCTTGCCGATATGCTGACGGGTGCAGGCAAAAGCGCTGGTGATCCGTTATGGCGCATGCCGCTTGGCGCATCATATGATAAGCTTATCAATTCGCCCATTGCGGATATTAAAAATGTTGGCCCACGTCAGGCAGGATCCATCACCGCGGCGCAATTCCTGCAACGCTTTATAAAATCGGGTGTAAAATGGGCGCATTTGGATATTGCCGGCATGGTATGGGCAGATAAGCCCGGCCATGTGTGGGGCAAGGGCGCAACCGGCTATGGTGTGCGATTGCTGGACAATATGGTCGCTGCGCATTTTGAACAAAAATGATAGAGCATAATGCGCGTTGATTTCTATCAATTGACACGCGACCCGGCGGAATTGCTGCTGCCTATATTGGCGGAAAAAACCTTGGCGTCTGGCAACCGGCTGGCGGTGGTTGCGCGTGAGCAAGTGCTGCGCGATAATATCTCGGACCAGCTATGGACGCGCAAGGCCGAGAGTTTTTTGGCACACGATATGGCTGGCGGTGCAAATGACGCGCATCAGCCAATATTGCTCTATGAGACGCTGCCCGCGCCGCCGCAAAATCTGGCCAATGGGGCAGGCTTTATGGTCATTGCCGATGGCCAATGGCGCGCAGAGCTGTTGGCGCAGGATTATGGGTTGGCGCGAATATTTTATCTTTTCGCGCCGGACCATATTGATGAAGCGCGGACAAGCTGGAAGTCACTAAAAGATCATGAGGGTTTGACGCGCCATTATTGGCGGCAAGAGGGCAAAAACTGGGTGGAGGCTGGCTAAAGGCGCGTATCGTTCCGGCGTAGCGCTCAGCAAAATGCCGCTTGCCAGTCAGCGCGCACAGCGTTAAAGGCCCGCGCGAACATTATATATATGGAAGGTTCCCCAATGGCTGTAACACGCACTTTTTCGATTATTAAACCCGATGCAACCCGCCGCAATCTGACCGGCGCCGTCACACAAATGCTGGAAGAAGCTGGTCTGCGCGTTGTTGCATCAAAGCGTATTCATATGAGCCGTGAGCAAGCCGAGGGTTTTTATGGCGTGCATAAAGAACGCCCTTTTTTCGGTGAATTGGTTGATTTTATGATGAGCGAGCCTGTGGTTGTGCAGGTGCTGGAAGGCGAAGATGCTGTTACCCGCAACCGCGATATTATGGGCGCAACCAACCCAGCAGATGCCGCAGACGGCACAATCCGCAAGGTGCATGCTCTGTCTATTGGTGAAAACACCGTGCATGGCAGCGACAGCGAAGAAAATGCCGCTATCGAAATCGCATTCTTCTTCAATGATGATGAGATTGTTGGTTAATCGCTAAGCGCTTATAAGCAATTTAGAAAAAAAGGCCGCTGGTTCACTCCTGCGGCCTTTTTTGTGGGTCATATGCTGATTAAAATCCGCTCAAAAGCATATCAATAGCATTATCAATTTCAATATTCTGATCGGCCAGCGAACCGATTATTGCGGCTATTTCTGATGTGCGGATTGTGGCAGCAAATTGAGGGAACAATATAAGTTCCTGATCTTTCACAATAAACGATGGGTTGAGGCGCTTTGCCGGTATTGGGGCCGTATTTTTGGCTATCAAAGGAATGACAAAACGCGTTTCCAACTGATCGAGCAAATCGGACTGGCAATCCAACACAAGTGTAGAGCCGCTATTTAACCGGCAAATATCATATTGCGCCACTAGAATTGGCGTCTACCGTCTAGTGGCAAACCGTTTTTGCGGACCCAATCATTACATGCGTTCACGCTTTCCTGATTGTCTTTCCGCCATTGATTAGTTTTTCTCTTGGCAATTTCTGCACGCAATCCGCTTTCGCAGGCTTGCGATATATTAATACCCAATTCTTTAGCCTCTAATATAGCGGCAGAGTCCAGAGTGACATTGGTCGCTTTGCGCGTGGCAATATGATTCATGCACATTACTTATGCGCATATTTGGCAAAAGTCAAAATTCGTCCGCTATGTCCATTAATTTGGTGACGCTTTTGGGCGCTACGCTGCGCCAGCTTCGGTTTAGCCATTCGCCAACATGCTCCCAATCAACATTAGGGCGATTGAGGCGCAGGCCTATCCAGCCTGATGCGCCGTAATATGCGGGCTTCCAATAGATGTCTGGCTGCTCCTCGCACAGGCTTTCCAGCTCGTCCGGTCCGCTGGTTTTTACCAACACGCCAATGGCGTCGCTGCCATGATGTTGGACACTGAAATGGGCAAAATATTTGCCCGTTTTCTCGCTGCCCACGCGCCAACCGGGCGCGCCATGGCTGGGGCGGCTATGTGTTTGTGGCAGGGCCAGAGCAAGCGTATCGACTTTGTTTTGCAGCCAATCCGCATCCTGTTCGCGGCCAGTATATTCAGCCAATATGCGCGGATAAAGCTGATGCTCGGCATAGCGGACACGCGTTTCTAATGCCGCTGCATCATCGCCGGGTAATATCGCAACCTTAATCTGCCCCAATATTGGCCCATCATCAAGCTGCGGCGTAACCATATGCACTGATGTACCGCCATGGCTGTCGCCCGCATCTATGGCGCGTTGATGGGTGTCCAGCCCCTTATATTTGGGCAGCAGGCTGGGATGGATATTGAGCATGCGCCCCTGCCATTGACCAACAAAATCATCGGTTAAAATGCGCATATATCCGGCCAGCGCCACATAATCGGCGCGGGCATCTGTCAGCGCTTCATGCATCAACGCATCATGGTTCGCGCGGGTCATGCCCTTATGGGAGGCGGCAAAGGTGGCAATGCCTTCAGATGCAGCAAGGGCTAGCCCCGGCGCATCCAAAACATTGCTGGCCACCAATATTATTTCATAAGGGCAATCGGGATGCTTTGACGCATAAAGCAAAGCCGCCATATTGCTGCCCGTTCCAGAGATCAGAACAGCAACCCGCGCCTTAGCCATTATGGGTGGCGCTCCATGGTTGTTTAGCGCTCCAACTGGCCGCAGCACTGGCAACGGTGCAGCCTTTAGCGCCTGATTTTATAACGCCAATGCGATGTGCGGTTTCGCCCGCTGCTGCCAATGCAGCCAGAACATTATCTGCCTGATCGGCCGCAACAATGACAGCCATGCCGATGCCGCAATTGAAAGTGCGTGCCATTTCAACAGGTTCTATCTGTCCCTCAGCCTGCAAAAAGGCCATTAGGCGCGGCAGCGGCCAGCTATCGGCATCAATATGGGCATGTACATTATTAGGCAAAATGCGCGGGATATTTTCGAGCAAACCGCCGCCGGTGATATGGGCCAATCCTTTAATCGCGCCGCCCCGCAATATCGGCATAAGGGAGGCTACATAAATGCGTGTCGGCTCCAGCAAGGCATCTATCAACAGGGTTTCATGATCGAAAAGGGCGGGGCGGTTAAGCTTCCACGCTTTATCCGCCGCCAATTTGCGCACCAAAGAAAAGCCGTTGGAATGCACGCCAGAGGATGCCAGCCCGATAATGACATCGCCTTCGGCAATAGTGGAGCCATCAATTAAGCTGCCGCGTTCTGCTGCGCCGACACAAAAACCGGCCAGATCATAATCACCATCGGCATACATGCCCGGCATTTCCGCCGTTTCGCCGCCAATCAGCGCGCAGCCTGCCTGTTTACAGCCATCGGCAATGCTGGCCACCACTTGTTCAGCCACTGCATTATCCAGCTTTGCGCTCGCAAAATAATCAAGGAAGAAAAGCGGCTCCGCGCCCTGAACAATCAGGTCATTGGCGCACATGGCCACCAGATCAATGCCGATACCGGCATGGCGATTATGCTCGATAGCCAATTTTACCTTTGTGCCAACGCCATCATTGGCCGCCACCAATATAGGGTCGGTAAAGCCGGCTGCTTTCAAATCAAAAAGCCCGCCAAAGCCACCAAGATCAGCATCTGCGCCGGATCGCGCCGTTGAGCGCGCCAATGGCCCGATTGCACGGACCAGTGCATTGCCACGTTCAATGGATACGCCTGCAGCTTCATAGCTATAAGGCTGCGCTGGTTGATCGCTATCGCTCTTGCTGTTCATGCTTAGTGCGACTAACGCCTTTACGATAATAAACCAACGGCTAAACGAACGCATCTGTGTTTTCTCGGTGGAAAAACATAACGATTTGCGCGAAAGCTTACGATAGGGAAATGATGATTCGTAACACACTCTATCCATTTGCGATGATTGTCGCTTTGACAGCCATGTTGGGGCTGACAGGTTCTGTCTATTCACAGATTGAGACTGAACGCGGTATTCAGCCTATTAACAGCAGCGGCGATTTTGAGGTTTCCGGCATTCAAGTTAATGTTGCAGGCGCAAGCGCAATAGAAGCGCGCACCAAAGGGTGGAAGCTAGCACAGCGGCGCGGCTGGGAAAAATTATGGCGCTCTACCAATCGTAGCGGCTCTGCTCCGGCATTGAGTGATGGACGGCTTAACAATATTGTTTCTGGCGTTGTTATTGAGCAAGAACAAATTGGCCCGCGCAGATATGTGGCGACATTGGGAGTTTTGTTTGACCGTGCGCGTACCGGGCAAATTTTGGGTATTAGGGGGGTGCGGCTTCGCTCTGCGCCCATGCTGGTTATCCCTGTTTTTATTAGTGGCGGCAGTTAACAGGTTTTTGAAAGCCGCACGCCATGGCAACGCGCTTGGGCCAATTTTCGCACCGCGGACAGCAGCATTGATTATGTGCGGCCAAGCGGGGCCGGTTCTGATTCGCTGCTCCTAACCGCAGGGCAGACAGGGCGCAGGGACCGCAATTGGTGGCGTCTCATCCTCGACAATTTTGGCGCGGCGGATGTTCTGGTTCCGATAGTGCGCCTTGAACGGCAATATCCTGGTGGTCCGGTCCGTGGTTATTTTACCGCGATGTTTGGCCCTGATCGCAAAAAATTGGGCGATTTTGTGCTGACTGCCACCAATGGTGATGGCCTGCAAGATATGCTGAAAAATGGTGTCGAGCGTATGGATGCGATTTATCGTGAAGCCCTTGCGCGCGGTGCTTTGCGGCCGGATACTTCTCTTATCATCGAAGATGAGACGAGTGAGGAGGAGCTGGAGGAAGAAGTCCTTGAAGAGGATGTAGAAGAAATTGACGAAAGCCCTGCAGTAAGAGCAGAAATCCGCGAAGAGGCTCCTGTTGTCACTGCGCCTCCACCGCCTTCGCTTGCCAGCTTTAGCGTGCAATATAACAGCCCTGATGTCGCAGCAGTTTCAGCCGCAGAAGGCGCAGTTCGCGGCATATCCGGTGTATCTTCCGCCAGCACATCAAGCCTTGCGCTTGGCGGTACGTCGGTGATGAATGTGTCTTTTGCCGGAACAGCCGATCAGCTTAAGGCTGCATTAGAAGCACGCGGATGGCAGGTTCAGCAATCGGGTAATACCCTGCGGATATCGCGTTAAGGCGGGTTAGGATTATGGGTCAGATCCCGCTTCCTTTTTCTACCGATATGGCATCTGACGATTTTATCGTTACGCCGTGCAATCAGGATGTGGCGTCTATGCTGCACAACTGGCAGCATTGGCCCTATCGCAGCGCGGTTATTAAAGGCCCTGAAAAATCAGGCAAAACAGTTATGGGGCGGGTTTTTGCCCATATGGCATCGGGCATATTTGTTGATAATCTGGATCAGCATGATGAAGCGGAAATCTTTCATAAGTGGAACAGAGCGCAGCAAGAGGGGCAACCGATTTTGCTGTCACTCAGCGGCGATGGTGATCTGAACAATATCGATTTGCCTGATCTGAAATCACGGCTTAATGCGTCTCAGGCTATCGCTATTTCCGCGCCCGATGAAGCGATGATGACGGCATTGTTTGAAAAGCTTTGCCATCAAAGCGGATTGAATGTGAATGCGCGTATAACAGACTATATAAAGACCCGTTGTGAACGCAGCTATGTTGCTGTCGTTACTTTGGTGGCGCAGCTAAATCATTGGGCATTAGCAAACAAAAAACCTATTGGGATTAAAGCGATAAGCGAGATTCTGGATGCTAACCCATTTCATGAGGAAGAGACATTATGAGCCGCGATAATGGCCGTCATGGCCTGTCTGTGCCAGAGCATGATGAAGAGGCGGCAAAGCGATATAATAACCGTGAATTAAGCTGGCTGGGCTTTAATGAACGGGTTTTGCAGGAGGCGCAAAACCCTTCGCATCCCTTATTGGAAAGGCTGCGCTTTCTCTCTATTTCCGGCGATAATCTGGACGAATTTTATATGGTGCGGGTTGCTGGTCTGGTAGGGCAGGTCGGGCAGGGGGTGGAAGAGCGCTCCGCCGATGGCCGCACACCTGCACAGCAATTATCCGCAATTGAACAGCGCGTTTCCGAACTAACAAGCGAGCAACAGCGCGTATGGCAGGAATTGCGCACTAAGCTGGCCGAAAATAATCTATGGGTTAAAACTGTCGATGATTTGTCAAAAGATGCTTTGGCTTGGCTCGATAATCATTTCATGACCCAGATTTTCCCGGTTCTAACGCCGCAAGCGCTTGACCCGGCACATCCCTTTCCATTCATTCCCAATAAGGGAATTAGCCTTATCATCAATTTGCGGCGGGCATCGGACGGGCATAGCGTGCGGGAGTTAATCATGCTGCCGCCCACAATGCCGCGTCTGATTCGCATTCCAGGTGATGAAGCAATTTATATCGCGCTAGAGACAGTGATAACCGGCTTTGTCGCCAAGTTATTCCCGGGATATAAAATGCTGAATGCCGGGCTTTTCCGTATCATTCGCGATAGCGATATTGAGGTTGAGGAAGAGGCGGAGGATCTGGTACGCTATTTCCGCAGCGCGATTAAACGGCGGCGGCGCGGGCAAGTTATTAGATTAGAGGTATCATCTGATCTTGACCCTGCAATTGGCCGCGATCTTGATGATGTCCTGCTGGCACCGGGCGCCATAAAGTCTATCATTAATGGTGCGATTGGTATTGGCAGCCTTAGCGAGATTGTTGACGAAGACCGCCCTGACCTGAAATTCCCTGTCTATTCGCCGCGCTTTCCAGAGCGTATTCGCGAACATGGCGGTGACTGTTTCGCCGCGATCCGCAGCAAGGATATTGTTGTTCACCACCCTTATGAAAGTTTTGAGG
>CAZAHS010000033.1:0-15138 GCA_964484855.1 uncultured Sphingomonadaceae bacterium
ATCCTCTTCAGCATCACGCATATGCACAATCATAGGCAGACCCGTTTCGCGCGCCGCTTTTATATGCTCTATGAAACAATCTTTCACCTGATCGCGATCGCTATGATCGTAAAAATAATCAAGGCCAGTTTCACCAATGCCAATTACTCGCTCATGCTCAGATGCTTTGATGAGCAAATCTGACGTCATGCCTTCATGACTGTCCGCTTCATGCGGGTGAATGCCAACACTGGCCCATACATCCTGCTCGCGCTCTGCGGTTGCGATGACATCGGTCCATTCATTTTGCCGCGTTGATATATTCAGCATCGCGCTAACGCCTGCATCACGCGCATTGGCCAGCAATTCAGGCTGATCTTCGGTCATGCCTTTATAATTGAGATGACAATGGGAATCGACGAGCATCAGCTATCATCTCCATGGGTAATAATCTCACGGCGGGGGAAAACCGGTTGCGGCTTGCCTATACGGAAATCGCTATTGGCAATAGCTTCATACCAGCCTGTTTGATGTAGCGCCGCGCCGTTCCGGCTGTTTTCCTCTATTCCCAACTGATCCAACAGATGGTCAGCTGAAGCCGGTACAATGGGCGATATAGCTAAGGCCAGATCACGCAGACAGCGGTAAATAGTCACCAAAACCACATGCATACGCTGCGGATCGGTCTTTTTTAGCGCCCATGGCGCTTGTTCATCCACATATTGATTACAGGCATTAACGGCGCGTAGCCATGCCTCAATCCCATGTGAAAAACGCAAATTGGCAAATTCCTGCGGCAATTCTTCATGACAGGCTTTTGCCACCAATGCTTCAAGATTTATATCCGCATCATCTTGCGCCAAAGGCCATAAAAGCTGGCCTTCACAATTTTTAAACAGCATGGACAGCGTACGCTGCGCCAAATTGCCAAAACTGTTCGCCAAATCAGCATTAACAATATTTACAATGGTTTCTGCGGAAAAGCTGCCATCATTTCCGAAGGTGACTTCACGCATCAGGAAATAGCGCAAGCTGTCTACGCCATAATCTTCTGCCAACTGCATCGGCGCGATAACATTACCCGCAGATTTTGACATTTTCTCACCCTTATTGAGCAAGAACCCATGTGCAAACACCTGTTCGGGTAAGGCGATATCGGCGCTCATCAGGAATGCGGGCCAATAGACAGCATGGAAGCGCGTAATATCTTTGCCAATTAAGTGCAGATTGGCTGGCCAGAAAGTGGACATATCGCCATCTGTTTCAGGATAGCCTAGACCGGTGAGATAATTGGTCAATGCATCGACCCAGACATACATGACATGATCTGGGCTGCCCGGCACTTTAACGCCCCAGTCAAAGCTGGTGCGCGATATGCTGAGATCTTTCAGACCGCCTTCAACAAATTTCATCACTTCATTGCGGCGGCTAGTCGGTGCGATAAAGCCCGGATTATTGGCATAAAGTTCCAAAAGCCTGTCCTGATAATTTGACAGGCGAAAGAACCAGCTTTCCTCTGCCGTCCATTCAACAGGCGTTCCTTGCGGAGATAATTTGATAGCATTGCCAGCGGCATCATTATCGGCAATCAGCTCATCTTCGCTATAAAAAGCCTCATCACGAATGGAATACCATCCTTCATAGCGATCCAGATAGAGATCGCCCTTGTCTGCCATAGCCTGCCAAATCGCCTGAGAGGCCTTATGATGCGCTTCTTCGCTGGTGCGGATGAAACGATCATTAGAGATATTAAGGCCATCGCACATTGCGATGAATTGCTCGCTCATCTGGTCAGCCAGTGCAGCAGGTGACATTTGCAATTCAGCCGCTTTTTGCGCCATTTTCAGGCCATGCTCGTCAGTGCCTGTCTGAAAACGCACATTGCGCCCCTGATATCTTTGAAACCGCGCGATACAATCAGCGGCAATAGCTTCATAAGCATGGCCGATATGCGGCGGACCATTGGGGTAGCTAATGGCAGTGGTTATGTAATAATTTTCAGTCATGAACGGGCATTTCAAACAAGTTGTGCGCTAGGCTTGCTCTGTCCTAATCCGCGCAGGCTCTGCCAGCAACCCAGCAATATGGAAAATCAGCGCCTGGCTTTCATAATTATAGGTTGGCGCACTATCCAATAACTTGCGCAGTCTGGACCAGCTATCCAGAGCCGCCTGCCGTGAAGGCCCTTTTGAATCCCGTGCATTTTGCGCAAGAAGAGAAGGAAAACTGCGGGTTAGGGCCAGTACCTCATCCATTTTCATACGTGTCACTCCGCTTGCCAGCGTGATGCGGAGCCTATGGTCATGATCGCCATGCTGTACAATTTGCCGTGCAATAGAGATTAATTCGCCTTGCTTGCTATTTTGCGCTGCGATCAGATCACCCGGTATGCCGCCGCTAAGCTCTTGCAAAGATTGCGCTTCTAATTGGTCAAGATCACCATGCGCATAGCGTATAAATTCGGAAATATGCACAGCATCTAGCGGCTCAAAGCGCTGAACCTGACAGCGCGACCTGATGGTCGGCAACAGCTTACCGGGGTTGTGAGAGATCAACAGAAAATATGTATGCGCAGACGGCTCCTCAAGGGATTTCAAAAGAGCATTGGCTGTGCTGCGCTCCATATCATCAGCAGAGTCAATGATGATGACACGGCTGCGGCCCATTGTTGGGCGGGTAGAAAATCGCCTTTGCAATTCACGAATTTGATTCACTCTAATATTGCGTCCGCGTTCAAAGGGCTTTCCCTCATCTGCTTTTTTTTGTTCAATTTTATTTTTGGGGCCACGCTTTATGATATGCAGATCAGGGTGATGCCCCTGCCCGATCATTTTAGCTGTCTGTGCATTTGCCAGTTCTGCAAGTGTTTGTGCTTTATCGTCGCGGAAATTACTAACGCTCTGATCCTCCGACAAGATTGCCGCTGCTGCATGCTGCGCAAACAGAAATTTGCCCAATCCTTTACGCCCCGCAAGGATAAGGCCATGATGCAACCGCCCTTCCCTCATCAGGGATATCAGCCATTTTTGCTGATTTTTATGGCCGAATAAGGGTGTCATGACGTCATTTTAGCCAAGCAAATATATGAGCGGTAATATTGCTGTGAACCTCTTCAACAGATGCATTTGCGTCTATTGAGCGGAAGCGTTTCGGTTCGGCTTTTGCATAGTCTATAAAACCTTGCTGTACCTTATCATGAAAAGCATCCCCGCGATCTTGAATACGGTCGCCCTTCCCTGCGTCACGTTTGCGCAGGCGCTCTGCGCTAACGGCACGCGGAATGTTCAATAAAAATGTCAGATCAGGCAGCAGACCATTGCTGCCAAAATCGTGCAGGGCCATGATTTGTGCATCAGGTAAATTGCTGGCGGCGCTTTGATAGGCGCGGGAGCTGTCTATATACCGGTCTGTTAACACCCATTTGCCCTGCTCCAAAGCCGGATTGATAAGCTTTGCAACATGGTCGGCGCGTGCTGCGGCAAATAACAGCGCTTCGCTTTGGACGTTCCAGCGCTCGTCCGTCCCGCCCAGCAACAAAGCGCGTATTAATTCTGCGCCCTCTGTACCGCCCGGTTCACGCGTAACAACAACATTCTGGCCCTTATGGGTTAAAAAGTCAGCCAGCATTTTAATCTGGGTTGTTTTGCCCGTGCCCTCGCCACCTTCAAAACTGATAAAGCGTCCGCGCATTACGCAAAAATGGAGGCCAGGCCATTCCATATACGAGAGAAAATACCGGCTTCTGCGACATCTTCGCCAGCGACTAAAGGCAGGCTTTGTTTATCATTATCAGCGGTCGTGATAACCAGTTGGGCAACGGTATCGCCCGCTTTTATAGGGGCCTTTACCGGACCATCATAAACAATTTTCATTGTGTAATTTGATGCTGCGCGGCGCGGCAATGTCACCGCCAAATCACGCGGAGCAACCAGAGAGACAGATCTTGCGGTACCAAGTTGCACATCGGCCGATCCAACAACCTTGCCCGCCTTATACAGCTCTTCAGCCTTCCAAGCGCGAAAGCCCCAGGTTAAAAAGCGCACGGATTCCTCTATGCGCCGGTTATAGCTTTCTAAGCCTGCGACCACCATGACAATCCGGCGGCCCTCCCGCTCTGCAGTGCCTGCAAATCCATAGCCGGCTTCTTCAGTATGGCCGGTTTTAAGGCCATCCGCCCCGCGCACACGGCCCAATACAGGATTACGATTGTCCTGCTTTATACCGTTCCAGCTAAATTCCTCCTGGCCGTAAAATTCAGTATAAAGCTCCGGAAATTCACTAATCGTACTCGCGCCCAATTTGGTAAGGTCGCGCGCAGTGACATAGGTGCGGCCTTCATCGGGCCAGCCATTGCTATTGCCAAAGCGGCTATCGCGCATACCCAAAGATTGTGCCGCTTCGTTCATCATTTCGACAAAGGTTTCTTCGCTGCCGCCTATGCCTTCTGCCAATACCACACAGGCGTCATTGCCGGATAAGGTAACTATGCCATGCAAAAGGTCATCAACAGAGACACTTTGCCCCTCTTTCAGGAACATAGTTGAGCCTTGATTGCTCCATTTTTTGAATGCGCCGCTACTAACAACAAATTCGTCTTCTAATGCAATTTCGCCCTTTTTTATGAGGTCAAATGCAACATAAACGGTCATCATCTTTGCCATAGATGCTGGCGGAATGCGCTTATCAGCATCCTTTTCAAACAAGGTGGCGCCTGAAGACAGGTCCGTCATATATGCAATCGGCGCATTGGTGCGATATTTGGGCTTTGCCGCATATGCCGATATAGGCGCGATAATGATAGCAAATGATGTTGCCGCGATAAGGGTTTTCTTAAACATAATGCCAGTCTTGTCTGAAATGCCAGTTTTTAAGTAATGCTTAGCGGCTAATGGCCAGAATCCGTGCTGAAGGGTAACCGTTTTGCCGAACTTTTTGCAAATCAGTCTCTGCAGAGGATGCATTTACATAGGGGCCATAACGCACCCGCCAGATACTGCTATCTTCATTGGGAAAAACCACAGCGCCAATTTGGGTTGCCAATGCTGCTGCACGTTCACGTGAAGAGAAAGCCGCAACCTGAATCACAAATGCCGTATTTGTAATGTCTACGCGGTTATTGCCTGTGCTGTTTTCTGGCTTTTCCAAACGTGTAATGCTCGCAGCTTTATCGCTAGATGTGCTTGCAGGCGAATCGCTTTCAGTTGCTGGTGCAGCAACAACACGGCGCTGCGGCACTTTTGGTTTCGGCAAACTATTCAAGCGCTCACGCAAGACAGTTAATAAACCATCTCCTGTTTCCGGTCGTAATTGTGCAGGCCTTCCAGACTGAAGCAATGCACGGTCGTTACGGGGCGGATAAACACGCCGTACGCGAACGCCAGCAACGCCTTGTTCAACGATACCCAATTGCTCTGCCGCACCGCGCGATAGATCAATGATACGGTCATTAGCAAATGGGCCTCTGTCATTAACGCGTACCAAAATGGTCCGGCCAGTGTCTAGCGAGGTTACTTCGACATAGCTGGGCAATGGCAATGTTCTATGTGCAGCGGATATCTGCCGCGGGGCAAAAACCTCACCATTGGCGGTAGGTTGACCGGCCAATTCATCGCCGTACCAGCTTGCATATCCTGTTTCATCATAATCGGTTACATCTTTGGGCGTATATGTTTTTCCGCCTATCGTGTAAGGCGCACCAACTTTAACCACATCATCCGATACCGAGCTAGCAACGGGCTGCGCAGAAGCAATATCCGTTGCGCTGCCTCCGCCGACACAAGCCGCTAGTGCAGACGATAATGCCAAATATGTAGAAAATTTAAGAACCGATTTCATCAGCCAACAGCCCCACCGACAATGCATAAAAATTAGAACAATTATAATCTAGGATAGCGCGATAATTGCTGGTTAGCAAATAAGCAGTCTTGCCCGCAAAGTCCGGCTCTAGCAATGTTGCCAGCTCATTATCTGCCAATGTACGCGCAGATACAGGAACTATGCCAAGTTCACGCCACTGCGCCACTGTCAGCCATTGGCTATGCCGCGCAAAAACGCGCTTACATCTTTGCGGCACAGACTTAGAGCGCACCGATGCACGATCAAATGTTGATGGCACGGCAACAGCCATCCCCCAATGCTGTCCGCGCTGCCACCCAGCATTTTTAAGATAATTGGCAATTGACGCCATTGCGTCTGCTTCGCTGTTCCAAATGTCTTTATCGCCATCACCATCTGCATCAACAGCAAGGCGCAGATATACAGAGGGTAGGAATTGCGGCTTGCCCATGGCTCCTGCGAAGCTTCCGCGCAAAGAATTACGCGGCGTTCCGCGATCAATCATTTTTAGAGCAGCGAAAAATTCATTTTCAAATAATGTCCGGCGGCGGCCTTCATAAGCAAGTGACGCCAATGCGCCCAAAGTATCAAAATTGCCGGTATAGCTGCCGAAATTTGATTCCTTGCCATAAATAGCCAGAATGATCCCGGGCGGAACGCCAATATCTTGCTCAATCTGGGTTAATTGCGCCTGTAAGCGCTGATAAACAGCCTTACCAGGACGTGCCTTACCAAGAATAGCGCGTTGTTCATCAGAGCCGGTAAAAGGCGGTATGCGTCTATTCGGGTTTGTACTGCCGCCCCGCGCTCGGCGTTCTATACGCAGAGCAGTGGCATTTAGTGATACTGTAGGCCTGACCTGTTCAATCGTGCTCTCAGAAACACCCTCGCTTTTGGCCTTGCTAAGCAAGCTGGTAAAATAACTGTCAAAACTTTGCTCATTCTGGGCATAGGCACTGCTGCCCAATAAGCCAAAACAGCATAAACCAAATATCGCGCTAAAACGCGTCCATCTCTGTTGCATATCCATCATCTTATGTTGCCGATGCTATATGAATGCATCCTTGCTTATATCCCCATCTATCGTTCCGCTATCGGTAACGTAAGACAATGACCAGAATATTCGACAATTTTCATTATTTTTACATTATTGTGAGATAGCTTTTGCATGACCGAATAAAATTGGCTAATGGCAACGCCCAGCGGACAGGTGGCAGAGTGGTCGAATGCAGCGGTCTTGAAAACCGCCGAGGGTGCAAGCTCTCCGTGGGTTCGAATCCCACCCTGTCCGCCACCAACCCCCAGCACTAGTCTCTGTTTACAGGGCGCCTGCGCAAAGCGGCGCTGCGGTTCATGAAGAAGACGCTAAAGCGCCACGGATCGCCAGAAACCATCACTACCGACGGGCTGCGTTCCTACAAGGCAGCCATGACTGACCTCGGCAATACCGACAAGCAGGAAGTAGCCCGCTGGGCGAACAACAGGGTCGAGAACTCCCACCTGCCCTTCCGGCGACGAGAGCGGGCAATGCTGAGGTTCCGGCAGATGAAGGCGCTGCAAAACTTCGCTTCTGTCCATGCCAATGTCCACAATCACTTCAACCAGCAACGCCATCTCAACGACAGACAAACCTACAAGACCCGCCGCTCAGCCGCACTGGCCGAGTGGCAAAACCTCATGGCCTGAACAATGACGGGTAAGGGATAGCTACGCAAATCGGAGACCGGTTGCGATTAGACTAACAACACCGCCACTCATTTGATTTTGCGATAGTTTCCCGTCCTCTTTTCTTCACTCAGACGATTCTTGTTTAAAACCGCTGGTCAATGTGCCAATTGTTATAACCCCGTCCCCCGCGCGCACTGGTGGGCCTTTAAGGCCATATAGGACATAGCCGTTAATGGGCGCGTAGAGTTTTTCGACTTCTTTTCCGCTATAATCGCGGATTGTGCCGATTAAATCGCCCTTCCAAATATAGCGTCCGCCAGTTTGTTCCGGGAAGAATAACCCGGAATGGTTAGCGGAGACGCTGCGGGTTCCCTCAAAAAAGCGCTGAGCAGGCGGCACATTGCGCATGGGCGATTCTGATATAGCCAATATGCGCAAAGCGTTTTTTATGCCTGTAACAATGGCATCAATATGCGCTTTATCGCGGCTGCCATTTTGTCCGATTTCAACCAATATTGTAGGGATGCCAGCCGCGACCCCTTGGCGATTAAGTGAGCGCCCCGTATCAATTTGCGCTTGCGTATTCATTGCATAGCGTACGATATTGGGGAACCCAAACCCCTTGGCCACTTTTAGGGCCAGATCAAAATCTGTGGCCAAAGGCCCGCCATAGGCGCCTGTAAAAGCCTCTAAAAACTCTGCACCATCACCGCTGTGAATATCCATAAGGAAATCTGCGCGAGCAACAATTTCGCGCGAAAGCATGTCTGCAATACGCTCGGTCTGGCTACCAGTAGCGCTGCCTGGAAAGGAGCGATTAAGATTTTTATCGTCTATGGGGTTCACATATGGGGAGCGCGCTTCAAAAGCCGGGATATTGGCAACGCGTACCAAGAGGAGTGTGCCGGAAAGCTGCGCCGGATTGATGATATCGGCCAATTGGTCAACAGCGAGTATCGATGCAAATTCATAACCATGAACACCTGCAACCGCCGCCAATACCGGCCCCTGCTGAGCGCCATGAATAATGGTTACAGGGATAAAGGTCGCCGGTTCATTAACCGCTGCGGGCAGTAATAAGCGTATATCACGGCGCGAGCCGGGCTGAACATCATGGCCTGCAATTTGGAATATTTGCGCGGGTTCGGGCGTTTTTTCAGTTTCTATAATTTCTGCATGCACACCAGATGCACACACCATCAAAATTACAGCTAAAAAGGTACGAAAAACATGGGCAGCCATTGGTTCAGCGGCTCCTATATATCTGGTTTATAAACTGGCAGATCGTCAAGTTTTGTGCCATCATAGGGTAATTCTGGAAACAAAAGCAGATAATGAAATGCACGCAATTGCGCATGATATTCGCGCACATTATCCTCATATCTAATCGTAGAGATAGTGTCTGTTCCTGCCAGCTTTTCAAAACTGCGCTCTACAAGCGATGTCGGTGAGACAATTGCCGCTAGCCATGCCTTGTGGTCGCGCTCTATCCGCGCTTCACGATATTGATTAACCAGTGGCGCAACCGTTTTATCGCCCACCTGTTGAAATGCATAATACCATTTCCAAGCCCATGGCGAATTGATATTGGCATATTCTGCTAGTTCAGGATGATCCTCCACAAAAGGTTTCATGGTATCTTCTTTGGGCAAATCCCATGCGCCATTAACCGTTTCGCGTTGCAGCAGGAGAATTTCGCCGCCATCGGGCACGGGTGTATTTGCCTCAATGGCGGTCTTTGACATTGCCGGCACAAGTATCGCCAACGCCAGCCATATGCCGATTAACAATGTTAGCAATATAGAGGATGACGCATTTATGCGGCCAATACCATCTGCAATCAGCCACCATATGAGCAGTGACCCAATAAGGATGCCGCTGGCCTGTAATGTTAATAAAGGCGCAGTCCCTTCTATTGCCGCGCCGACCCATAAGGGTATGAGGAGCAAGAGCATTAGGCTTGCAACCCGCACAAAGGCCCGTGGCAACCATAATGCAGATGCCGTTGCTGTTGCCTGCAAAAGATCAAAGCGCCGGGCAGAACGCTCCGAAGCGCGCAGATCATATAATAGCAGGATCAGCAATAATGGCGCGACCGAGGCGGCCAGAAAGGCAAAATCGAAGCGGCCTACCAGACCAAAATCGGCATTGCGGGTATCCGCTTCATGAATTTGCCCTTCTAGCGCCAGCATCCTGATACGATGTTTCCATGGACTGCTATCGCGCTGTCCCATAGCGGCAAAAGCAAAATCAGAAGGCGGCGCATAGGTAAGGTGAAAAGCATAATAGGCGGCACTGCCCCAATCCTCCTGCCCTTCCAGAGCATTGGCCCTGTCTTTAGCATCCTCTTCAATCAGCGTCGCAATTGTTGCGCGCTGTTCGCGCACTTCGGAAATGCCAAAGGATATAGCGATGACCGATAGCAAAAAGGCTATAGCCAGCCAGAACAGCGCTCCGCGGTCTTTTTTGAGGAAGCCCAGCTCCCGTATGATGTTGCTCAGCATTATAAACGCACCCTTCTCGCGGCTATCAGCATGAAAGCGAGCGCACATATTAACCAAAAGATAAGCGCGGCTAGAGATATTCCGGCCCGCGCAATACGTTGCTGTGAAGTGTCAGGCGTAAAGCGAAATTCATCCAAAACTTTCCAGCTGTCTGAATTTACCCTTGCCCTTTGATTTGCCGCTTCATTATCGCTGCGGCTGACATCAGTTTTATAGTCCAGATCATCAATATGCGTCTGGTTTAATGACTGCACAAAATCAAAACGCAGCGTCTCACTTTCTCGCAAGAAACGGTGATGCGTCGCCAGATCAGTGCCAGCAAAAGCACGTGACATGGACCCAATGGCAATGGCTGGGGATGCCAGGCCGAAAAGATTAAATATATGCGATTGCTGGCTTTCCATGGCCATACGGTTATCGGCATATTCGTTCAGCAATTTGGTCAGTTCGGCCTCTGAATAAGATGCCACAACCCCGCGCCAATTTATCGGTAAATCCTCAATGCTTTGTGCGCCATATTGCTCCAGCACTTGAGCTTCTAATGCTTGGAAAGCCGGATCGGCAGCATTGTGTCCATCGCCCAATTTGCGTTGCTCTGCCAACATAACAAGATCACTCTCAATCTTGCCTGGCGCATCCACAATAGTGCTGCTGGCATTTATGGCAAAGCGCGGCACAATAAGGGCGGCAAAGAGCCATGCGAAAATCAACAGGCCCAGCGCAACCGAGCGTTGTTTCAAAAAGGTTGATGCCGCGATTATGACCGCGCCCCAGACGCAAAGATAAACAAAATATCCGGTGACCAATGCCAGAGATGACATCCATTCTTCACCAAGAATAACAGAATAGGCCGCAACTATAATGAGCGGCAGCATCAATATGATGATGACCGACAGCAAAGCCAAAGCCTTGCCCCATGCCAATATTGTTGCCGATTGCCCCTGCGCCAATAAGACAGCCAAAGTACCGCTTTCGCGCTCTCGCAAAAACATGGCATGGCCCAAAACTATAAGCAGGAGCGGCAATAATATTTGATATAGGTTAGCAGGCGTAAGCGCCGCAAATCCGCCAAGATCAGCCGCCGCCCGCACATCGGCGAACATCGCGGTATTTTGCCTATGCCCTTCTAAAAAGATGGATTGCCCAGTGACCGCATCAACGCCGGGGTCAAACATTGCAAGTGGCGGTGGCGGGCGAAATGCATAATGCCCATAATGTACCATCCGGTGCGGGTGACGGTCAGGTTGAGAAAAGAATGTCTCTTCTGCTGCAATTTGCTGCGCTTTTCTCTGCGCTTGTTCATTTTCAATGCGGTCTATGGTGAGAAAGCTGGTCGCCGCAATCAAAGCCGCGACAATGATAGTCGCGGCAATGACCACTTTAGATCGCAGCCATAAGCGCCATTCTTCCTTTGCAATATGAAAGATCATGATTACGCTGCCTCCCGCCCTGCAAAAGCCGCATGGACTGTCTGCGTGTCAATACGCTGGCCCTTTTCAGCGGAAAAGCTGCCAACCAATTCTCCCTCTCGCAAGAGCCCTACACGATCGGCAACCTGACATGCGCCATAGACATCATGGGTAACCATCAGCACCGTTTGTCCGCCTTCAGCCAGATTTTTGATAAGGTCGTGAAACTCGTCAATCGCCACGGGATCCAGCCCCGATGTTGGCTCATCCAATAACAATATAGGCGTCTCTCTGAGTAGAGCCAAAGCAATGGCGGTTTTCTGACGCATGCCTTTTGAATAGGATTGTAAGCGCCTTATGCGTGCTTCTGCTGGCAGAGCGACACGGTCAAGCGCAGCGTCATATTCTGCACGTCCAACGGATTTTCCGGCAAGTCGCAGAAAATAATCAAGATTTTCATAAGCCGTTAAATGGCTATAAAGCGATGCCGCCTCCGGCAGATAGGCGATGGACGAACGCGCAGCGGCAACATCGCTACCAACGCTCGTTCCATTAACCAGCACTTGCCCATCAACAGGTTTTAAAAACCCTAAAAAGGTTAGCAATGTGCTGGATTTGCCAGCACCATTGCCGCCCAAAAGCGCAAAAACTTCTCCCTTTGCAACCGAGAAAGAAACACCGCGTAAAACGGTGTTCCCCTCTCGCTGTAAAGTTAATGAACGGGCCTCAAGTGGTGATATCATCAAATCGGCTCCTTAAACTCTCAAAATATGCCTTATCCCTAGAAACTAAAACGCAAACTGCCGCGGAATGTTCGTGGAGCGCCAGGCTGAATCCAGACATCGGCAAAGGAATTGGTGAAAAACACCGTGTCAAAAATATTGTCGATATCAGCGCGCAAAACCAGTCCTTCCACGATTTCAACTTGCGCAAATGCGCGCACAGTCGTGTATGAAGGCAATTCAAAATCAAAGCCGGTAAAGCCATTGCGCGAACCGACATGCAACAGACCGCCGCCAATTGAGGCGTCTCTGTCGCCAATATCAAAATCCTGACTGAGCTGAATAGCCAATTGATGGCCCGGTGAATTGATGAGCGGATCGCCCTCTTCTATCAATGCGCCGAAATTCTCATCCGGGTTGGTGTTGGTGAATTCAGCATCAACATGCGCATAGGATAAAAAGAAATTAAAGCCGCTATCAAATGCCAGGTTCAAATCAAACTCAATACCTTGACTGCGTGCTTCACCCGCTGGGAAAGAGAAGAAACCTGTCGCTGTGGCTTCTGGCCGAGTATCGTTCACCAGAAAATTATCCTGATCGATATGGAATGCGGTGAGTTGGACAAGCCCCTGCACACCATCAAAATATTCACCTATCTCGGCCTTGATACCAATTTCAAAAGATTCGGTTGTGGTCGGCGCGAATTGATTGCCTTCAAAATCTGAGCCGGTTTGCTGGCGAAAGCCTTCGCCATAGCTTGCGTAAAGACTAACCCCTTTATCAGCTTCATAAACCACCCCGAATTGCGGAGAAAAGCGGGAGCTTGAGCTGCTTAAAGTTGTCGCTGGAGAGGCTTGTAAATTGGTCAGATCCTGATCAAAACTATCAAACCGTCCGCCTAGGCGCACCTGCAGTTTGTCCGTTATTTCAATCTGGTCCTGAACATAAATGCCAAAGCCATCCAGATTTTCAGATCGATTGGTATTTGGCCCTGCATCGGGAATAGGAAATTGCCCAAAGACCGGATTGAAAGCGTCGAGGAACAACAAAGCCTGCGGATCAAGAGTGTTTATATCTGTTCCAGCCGGAATAAACGGCCCGCGAAAACGCAATATAAACAAATCGCTTTGGAAGCTGTCATAATCAGCGCCGAAAATGACATTATGGGTTAAAGCCCCTGTTTCAAAAGTGCCGGATATTTCTGCGCGGGCAACAAAATATTCAGAGTCAAAATCACGCGACCTAAAAAAGCGCGAAATAGTCTGCCCATCTAGATTAAATGTCTGGCGGCCCACAAAATTAGGTTCTGTTGCATTACCGACTAGAGTTGTATCGCGAAAACCTACCCCTGCCAAAATGCTCCAATCATCGGAAAATTCGTGTTGAACCTGGAACTGATGGCCCAAAACATCGGTTTCAATCGGTCCATCCTGCGGTTCACCTGTAAAGGTGCGAATAGGGCTAAAACCAAAGGGTTCGGCGAAAACGACACCGCGGTCAAAAGGAATATCTTGCTCAGAATATTCCAACTCATAGGTTGCGCTGGTGCTATCGCTAAGCTGAACGGTAATGGATGGAAATATGCCGAAACGCTCCGATTCAATCGGTCCTCTAAAGCTGCCGGCATCTTCATAAAATGCCGCGACCCGCACGCCTACATTATCTCCCAATGTTGTTTGCACATCAACTTCACCGCGATAAAAATCAAAAGAACCGCCCTGAAACTGAGCATATCCACCTGTTTCAAATTCTGGTCGCTTGGTTACCAGATTGACAGTACCACCCGGCTCCCCACGACCATAAAGCGCAGAACGTGGCCCTTTCAGCACCTCAACAGCCTCTACACCCGAAATATCTCGCGGCCCGCCAAATCCGCGCCCGGCATTAAAGCCATTCACCAAAAATCCGCTGGGCAGATTTATGTCCCCGGACAGTCCGCGCACAGAAAATGCATTCCATAAACCACCAAAATTGTTCTGACGCGCAACCGATGCCGAAAGATCAAGCGCCGCGTTAAGGTCAAGCGCATTCGCATTACGCAGCAATTCTGTATCGAGCACCTGATTTGATTGAGGCGTTTCAAGGTCATTAAAATCGCCGCGATAAGGCTGACCAACCACAAGAATGTCGCCATTTACCTCTTCTGCACTCTCGTCATTGGGTGAATTATCCTGAGCAACAGCAGTTTGCGCAGCGCATAAAGCTGTACCGGCCATAAGTAATTGTATGATATTTGATTTTTTCATTATTTTGCCCCGATATTATATAAATCTCGCCTGCACCTAAAATTGACAGGCAAGTGGAATTAATTTTTGTGAATGTCTGTTTTGCGAATGGCGAAGCAGATAAGCAGGCGATGCTGCTCTAAGCCAAAGGCGGTCCACGTGCCTTTGCTTTGATTAAAAGGCGCGTTATTTTTTTAGGAGTATGGTTTGACGACCATATATCTAAAAATATTGTCAGCGGATGTGCAATTGGCGCAGGCGCGTCAAAATCATCGTTTTGCGCACCTTGGGTGCATGCCACACACTCATTCAGCTCTGCAGCGTCTTGATGATGATCATGGTCATAATGCTGGACAAGGCGAATAATCTGGGCGAACAAAAGCAACCCGAGCAAAGCGGATAGCCATATGCCAGGCGCGAAGCTGCGCGATGTTTTGCTTAACCCGACTCCCATGTGGACGTGACTATATAACATGCCATTTGTATGCAATGATAATATAAAGGCCATTGGCGATATTCTAGCGACGTGTAGATATCAGGCAGCAAATGCGATTACCATATCGACTCTATGTGCGCGTGCTTAACTGACAAAGACGCGCGCATTTACAATATTCTTGGTGTTGTCAGACTAACGTGGCAGGTGAGGGCTGCTGGTGTTAGATTGCTTGGATGAGCCGTAAATCTCGAGCCAAACCTGCCAGTCCGTTTCGCCGTTTTAACTCATCGCCGGAAGTGATCCGTATGGCAGTGATGCTGTATGTTCGGTATCCACTTAGCTTGCGCAATGTCGAAGATC
>CAZAHS010000034.1:0-10264 GCA_964484855.1 uncultured Sphingomonadaceae bacterium
GGGAAAAAGGGAATACCGCTAGCCAAATTGCCGAGGAGCTTGGCGGTGTTAGCCGCAACGCGGTTATTGGCAAAGCGCATCGTCTTGGACTGAAATCCCGTCCTTCGCCTGTTAAATCCGGTAATAAAAAGCCCAAAGCGCCGCGCAAACCAAAAGAGAAAACGGTCAAGCCAAAGGCCAAGACAACAGCAACACAGGCGGCAGAAGCACCCAAAAAACCTGCGCCGCAAGAAACGAAAGCTGCACCTCAACCAGCAAGACCGGATGCAGCCGCTGCGCCCCATAACAATAATGCACAATGGCAGTCTTCCCCCACGCCCAAAATTGTTTCTGTTGGGCCGGGCGGGTTTTTACGGCAAGGACCAGGCGATCAACAAGCGCCTATACCGCCCGCACCGCCGCGCCGGCTTGTCCCTGCTAAGCCCAGCCAGGATATTGCTGATAAAACCAGCCTGCTAGACCTAAGCGATAAGGTTTGCCGCTGGCCAATGGGGCATCCTGGCGAACCGGATTTTCATTTTTGCGGCGCCAAGGTTAATCCTGGCTTCCCATATTGTGTTGAGCATTGTGGCCGTGCCTATCAAGCGCAATTGCCGCGCGGCACGCGCAGGGCACCACCGCCACTTCCCTTTGGCGGGCCGCGCGTTCGCTAAGGCCGTCTATTTGCCAAATTTAGATGTCATTATGCCGCCAGCTATTGCGGTATAATGTCTATTGCGTAACCATTTTGCTATGCCGTGCGAATACTGGGTAACTTCTTGAAAAAGGAACTCGGTATGATAGTCTCCCCACATTCTCCCCAGCTATTTATGTCTGAATTGACAAAATTACGCCTTATTAAATGGCGTCAAATATTGCTGGCATTCAGTATCATAACAGCGGCATTTACAATGTCTGCTCAGAGCGCATCGGCACAGATCGGTCCGCCAAAACAAAATCTCTGGGCGCGTTGGACAAAGAGCGCGAAAACACCGACTCTCAAAATTAATAACAGCCTTTATTCAGGGTTTTTGGCGCGTAATATTGTGCGCGGACGCACGGGCGTAAACTTGGTCAAATATGGCAAAGTTTCAGCCGCTGATAAAGCCAATTTGCGCAAATATATTAAACAGATGGAAAGCATAAATGTTGACCGCCTGACCAAGAAACAGCAAATGGCATTCTGGATTAACCTGTATAATGCAAAGACTGTTGATCTGGTCATAACAGCTTATCCCGTCGCATCAATCCGCAATGTGCGCAGCTATTTAACGCTGGGGCCATGGGATGATAAGGTTTTGAAAGTGCGCGGTGTCGCGCTGTCACTCAATGATATTGAGCACCGCATATTGCGTCCAATATGGAAAGATGTGCGCATCCATTATGCCGTTAATTGCGCCTCTATTGGTTGCCCGAACCTTTCAACACGGCCTTATACGGCGGCAAATCTCAATGCCAAGCTGGAGGCTGCGGCGCGCAGTTTCATTAATCACAGCCGCGCCTTTGCCGTTAAGGGCGGCAAGCTACAGGCATCGTCAATCTTCTCATGGTATCAATCAGACTGGGGCAGCCAAGGCGCAGTGATCCGCCATGCGCGCCGCTATGCCAATGCAGCAACCAAGGCAAAGCTAAAAGGCCGCACCAAAATTGACAGCTATGATTATAACTGGAAATTGAACTTGGCAAAATAAGCCAATTCCACACAATAGAAAGCCGGCGCTAATAGGATTTAGCGCCGGCTTTTTTGTGTCTTAAATTATGAAGCTGATAATTTTACCGCGCAAGCAATAGAGCCTATCTGCCATCCTGCTTTAACAATGCATATTTATTGAGAGCAGCGCGGCCCAGCTTTTTGCGTTTATATTCCGTCTTTCTGAAGCGCAGGGCATCGGCAATGGCCGCGCGGAAAATAGTGCTCAAAATATAATAGCCTGCGAGTATGACCCCGCGCACTGTGCCCGATATTTTCGACACGCCAATACGTTTGCGATAATCAACCGGTACTTCTGCTACAGACAGGTTGCGTTGCAGAGCTTTGATCTGCATCTCCACTGTCCAGCCAAAGGTTGGTGAATGCATATCAAGTGCATCCAGTGCCTCCGTAGCAATTGCGCGAAATGGCCCAAGATCAGTATAATCATAGCCCCAGAACAATTTTATCAAGCTACATGCCAAGCTATTGCCAAAATATTGCTGCGGTGTCAGCGCGCCTGGCAGACATTTGCCGCGTATGCGCGAGCCAATAACCATATCCTTTTTGCCAAGCAGAATCGGTTCGACGAGCCGCTTCATTTGCGCCGGATAATCGCTGCGATCACCGTCAAGAAACACAATGATATGGCTGCCCAATGCTTTGGCGACATCAATGCCTGCCAAACATGCCCTGCCATAGCCAGCTATTGGCACTGCCCGCACAAGCGCACCATGCGCCTGCGCAACATTGGCGGTGTTATCACTTGAGCCATTATCCGCCACAATGACATGATCGACCCATGCCGGAATGTCTGGCAACATAGAAGCAAGCGCCGCCTCCTCATTACGCGCAGGAATGATGACGGAGATGATAAGTTTAGCTTGCGGGCCTTTATTTGTGTCAACCATAAGCAATAGCCTTCGATCTGCGCCATGAAAATAGCAACGCCAGCCAAACCGGCGCAGCGCATAAAAATGCTGGAAGCCATGTTATAATTCCGGGATCATCCATCAACTGGACCGCAAAATCATAATAATAAAATGCGCTGGTTAAGGTCAGTAATATCGCTGCAAAACGCGGTTTTATGACCAAGAATGGCAACATCCAAATCGTATACCAAGGATAGCCTGTTGGCAGCAGCAATAAAAACATGGTCATGATTGTAATTATGGCCGTGATGGCATTCACCGGTGCCCCGTCAAGCGATGAAATATTCGTGTTATTCGCAACATTATTGAGGCTTTGCCGCCACCAAATTAAGCCAATGGTAAGACCAAAGCCGCCTGCAATAGCAATCCGCATCCATGTGCCCGGCGTCTCGCTCCAGAAAAACAGCGCTTGCTCAAGCAGCGGGAAAGCAAATGCATTGCGCTGCCAATCCTGTCCAAATCTTGTTAGACCTGCAGCTTCATTGAGGGCAAGCAATTGCGGCAGGATGAGCAATAATGCCAGTGATGCACCCCCAATGGCCAATATGACGGAGCGGATGTTGCGCTGCGCAATCAGCGGCATCAGCATAAGCGGCCAAATTTTCACCGCCGCCGCCAGACCAAAAGCCAATTGCGCCAATGCCTCTCTGCGCGAGACTATCATGACAACAGCCAGCGCCAGAAACGGCATTAACAACACATCCATATGCCCGCTGTTGGCAAATTCTTTCAACACCAATGGATGCCACCAATAAAGCGCCAATGCCGATGCATTTTTATGGATGGAGTGCAAGGCAAGTGCCAGCAGCATGAATGTTAACGTCTCGGCTGCCAATGTAATGATTTTAAGCCCAATAATATCAAAAGGTGCAATCATATGTGCAACGGCAAAACCAGCCTGGGCAATTGGCGGATAAATTGTTGCAATATTGGGATTATTTGCCCGCAATAAAACATCTTCGCCCTGCTCTGCCAAAACCCGATAATCTGTCGGTAAAGGATCAGCCGCAACATCCAGATTCTCTAGCAAACGCGCAACTTCAGGGGCGATGGCTAATTTATCTGGAGCATGAAGATAAGGGTTCAACCCCTCCGCAGTCACCGCGCCGTCCCACATATAACGGTAAAAATCATCTTCCAATATGGGCAGTGACGGTAAGAGGATAAGGCGCGCCACTATTCCTAATGCGAATATTCCGCTGGCCATTTTCCAAAAGCCAACAGGCGTAGCAGGCGCAGAAACGCCGCCTGATAGAGATTTATCTGGCTTTGCATGCGTAACAAAAAACCAAGTGCCAAATGCTATATTCGCTGAAATTATCAGTATCACGAATAATAATATCGGTCTGTCGCCCAGCGGTATATCCCACGCAAAATAGCGTGAAATCATATTACAGAGACAAGCAAATAAGAGTGTGAGTGCCGCACCTGCAAACCATATGCAATTGCGGACACTTAACATGTTTGCGCCTGACCAGCTTATACCGCTGGCAGTTATGATCCGCCGCCGCCGCCACCGCCGCCAAAGCCACGACCGCCGCCGCCAAAGTCACCGCCAAAACTGCCCCGACCACGTGCAGCACCAGAGGCAAGGCTGCGCTCTTTACGCTCATTCAGCTTCCAATTTGATTTTGCCTGAAGGCTAGCAGTTTGTGACCATTTGGCCGCCAGCTTAGGCGCCGCCAAATTGCGTTGATGGGCAAGCAAAAAGCGGGAGATTGTTGTTTTGTTTTTCGCAGCTTTAACAACGCCCTTACGGTTCACATAGGTACGGCCCATAGCCTCCAAATCTTCTAATACCGTCGATCCGGTAAAGGCTTTCTGCGGAAAATCAGGGCTACCTTTGGTCGGCACAACCAAACCGAACACCAAATTGGGTTCATCTTTCCAATGTGTTAGCAAAATTTTGTCAACATCATTGATGCTCAAATCTTCTTCATCAATGGTGATAAGCGGAGTATTGAGAAAGCCGCTATTAGATTTTAGCAGCAATTCCGGCTCTGCTGATGGATAGGCGGAACTTGTGCTGTGCAACACCATAAGAGTGCGCAAGTTTAACCAGAATGCAAGCTGTTCTTCGCGGTTTAGTTTGGCAGGCGGGATATTTTCAAATCCGCTCACAACACTTTCAATGGCGCGCTGTCCTGCGCCCTTCATAATACCATAACGTACAACGCTGCGGCCGCGCTCTTCTACAACAAAAGCTCCCAATATCTGGTCTACAACGGAATAGGATACTGCGGAAATGCTGCTTTCATCATATGTAGCAAATTTATCGACATTAATTGGGTTCCCAAATTGTGCTACTGCACCCTGCCCGATGGCGAGGACGGCTAGTCCGGCGAAACCTGTGAGTAATATCTTCTTTGCTACGCGCATAATAATTCTCCGCAATTGTGTCTGACACATAAAATTCGTCGGTTGCGTTATAAAAGTTACAATTGGCCACAAGGCTGTGGAGATAGACAACAATATTGCTTGTGCAGTGCGGCGCAGAGGGCCTAACATCCCCGTCATGAACAATGATGATGATCTGTTTGCCAGTGCGCCGGAATCCGGTTCCGGAAATTATGATGCAACCGCAATTGAGGTGCTTGAAGGACTTGAACCTGTTCGTAAGCGACCAGGCATGTATATTGGCGGTATTGATGAGCGCGCGCTGCATCATTTGGCCGCAGAAGTACTCGACAATTCGATGGATGAAGCCGTTGCTGGCCATGCCAACCGCATTGAAATATTGTTAGAACCGGGCAACCGCCTGACCATATCGGATAATGGCCGCGGCATACCCGTTGATCCGCACCCCAAATATCCCGGTAAATCGGCGCTAGAAGTTATCCTCACCACCCTTCATTCTGGCGGTAAATTCACGGACAAAGCCTATGCCACCAGCGGCGGCTTACACGGAGTTGGCGTTTCTGTGGTCAATGCCCTGTCCAGTGAAACACATGTGGAGGTAGCGCGCGAGAAATCTCTTTTTGTGCAGGAGTTTTCACGCGGTAAATCACTCGCTCCATTAGAAAAAGTCGGCAGCGCACCAAATCGCCGCGGAACCAGCATTCGGTTTATACCGGACACAGAGATTTTCGGTGAAAAGGCAAAATTTAAGCCTGCGCGTCTTTTTAAATTGGCGCGATCAAAGGCCTATCTCTTTGCGGGTGTAGAAATACGCTGGCGCTGTTCACCTGAACTGGCCAGCGAGGAAGTACCAGAGCAAGCGACATTCTGCTTCCCCGGCGGTCTTTCCGATCATCTGCGCGAGCAATTGGGTTCCCGCGAATGCGCAACGGCTGAATTTTTCCATGGCAAACAGGACTTTCCTGATAATGAGGGCCGCGTGGAATGGGCTATTGCCTGGCCTTTATGGAGCGAGGGCAGCCATAGCTGGTATTGCAACACAATCCCGACGCCTGATGGCGGCACACATGAAAATGGCATGCGCACAGCCTTATTAAAATCATTGCGCGCCTTTGGTGATTTGGTGAGTTTGAAAAAGGCAAGCCAATTGGTCGCTGATGATATTATGACCGGCGCAGAGATGATGCTGTCCGTTTTCATCCGTGACCCGCAATTTCAAAGCCAGACCAAGGACAGATTGACCTCCGCCAATGCGGCAAAATTGGTCGAAAATGCCGTGCGCGATCATTTCGATCATTTTCTTTCTGACAATATGGATCGCGGCAAGGCGCTGCTGGGTATTGTTGTTGAGCGTATGGATGAACGCTTAAAGCGCAAGGCAGAGCGTGAAGTTAAGCGCAAAACTGCAACATCGTCGCGCAAATTGCGTTTGCCCGGTAAATTGACGGATTGTACTGGCGGCAAGAATGTTACCACCGAATTGTTCATCGTTGAAGGCGACAGCGCAAGCGGATCGGCCAAACAGGCGCGCGATAGAATAACCCAGGCCATTTTGCCTATTCGCGGTAAAATTCTGAACGTGGCATCAGCGACCAGCGCAAAAATCCACGCCAATCAAGAGATTGCCGATATGACGCAGGCACTGGGCTGCGGCATGGGTAAGCAATGCGATGCAACGGCGCTGCGCTATGACCGTGTGATTATCATGACAGATGCTGATGTTGATGGCGCGCATATTGCCACTTTGCTGATGACCTTTTTCTTTCAAGAAATGTCTGAGATTGTGAAAAATGGGCATCTGTATCTGGCACAGCCGCCGCTTTACCGTTTGGTCAGCGGCGCGCAAAGCACATATGCGCGCGATGATGCACACCGCGCAGAGCTGGAAAAAACTCTGTTCAAAGGCAAAAAAGTCGAAGTCAGCCGCTTTAAAGGTCTGGGTGAGATGAACCCCAAACAATTGCGCGAAACGACCATGCATCCAGACAGCCGCACCCTGTTAAAAATCAAATTGCCGCGAGAATATCAGGACCGTGCAGGCACTAAAGACCTTATCGAGCGTCTAATGGGCAAGCATCCTGAGCACCGCTTCCGCTTTATTCAGGATAATGCAGCCGATGTGGACAGGGACACTATTGATGCCTGATACGATTATTCGGCCTTTCAAAAGCCTGATATCTATAATTTGCATCGCCGGCGCACTTTTTATCGCGTCAGCCCCCACCCATGCTTACTCACAGACTGTTAAAGCGCCATCAACCGTTGATACAGCCCCTCTGCAAAACCGGATAAATGATGTGGTCCGCCTTTTACAAGGTGCCCAAATTGAAGAAGAGATTTTTAATCAGAACTTCCTAAATGCCGTACCTGCACAGCAATTTCGTGTGTTAATCGGTCAGATTGTGCAGCAACATGGCCAGCCCGTTTCTGTGCTTTCCATAAATGTAAAAGACAATAACAACGCGACATTCCGGATGGAATTTGAAAAGTCTATTGGTCAATTCATCATATCGATTGAGCCAAACCGGCCCTATCATATCTCCGGCCTGCGTATTACCAGTTTTGAAAGCGCCGATAATTCCATCAATGAAGTATTGGAGGGCATAAATGCCCTGCCCGGACGAACAGGCGTTAGCGTTGCTGCACTTTCTAACGGCAAAATGCAGGCCATTGCGCAAAAGGACAATATAGGCCGATATGCCATCGCCTCCACATTTAAGCTTTATATATTAGCAGAGCTGGACCGGCAGGTTCAATCGGGACAACGCAAATGGTCCGATGTTTATCTTTTGGGTCCAAAATCGCATCCATCCGGTGTAAGTCAGGATTGGCCCGACAATATGCCGATGACCCTGCAGACATTGGCAACGCTGATGATTTCAGTCAGCGATAATAGTGCCACCGATACGCTGATCCGCATATTGGGACAGGACGCCCTGCAATCCATGGTCCGCACAGCAGGGCATAGTAATGCTGATGAATTCACGCCCTTTTTAATGACACGGCAGGTGACCGCACTTAAAACACCCGCCAATGCCGAATTGTTGCAGGCTTATCTAAAACGTTCGAAATCACGCCGAACCGGCTATTTGCGGCAAATTGATCGGCTTTTAACGCTTGAAAGCATTGATTTTGGTCTGCTGACATCCCAGCCTATTTTGGTTGATACAATTGAATGGTTTGCCAGCCCTGACGATATAATCCGCTTGCTGGCTTATATAGACGCTAATTCCAGCCAGACAGTTCGCGATATATTGGCGATTAATAGCGGCATCGGTAAGGGTGCAAAAGATATGTGGCAATATCTTGGTTATAAGGGCGGATCAGATACCGGCATAATGTCGCTGAATTTCCTGCTAGAATCTAAGCAGGGGCAAAAATACGCCGTTTCTGTACATTGGAATGATAAGCAAAATCCCGTTAAAGAAAGCAGGCTGCTTAGTCTAACTAGCAGGTTGCTTAATCTGCTCGCAGATAAGTGATTGCGTTTCAGCTTAAGGCGGAAACCAGCGCTTTCACCTTTTTTTGCCGCCATTGCGGAAGCGGCGCGACCAGCCAATATGCGCGGCGTGATGGGCGCGCGGCCTTATGTACAATCACGCGGCCAGATGCGATATCATGCGCGGCCAATAATTTCGGAACACTGGCATAACCAAGCCCCGCCGCCGCCATTTCAATAGCCAATCCGGCATCGGCAACTTGTAGATAGGGTTCATCCTCATCAGTAATGTTGCGCTCTTCACGCGGGCAACCTGGCCATATAATCTGACCATTTGGGCGTTTTGGCTCATCCTGAAACCCCGGGGCACTGACGCAAATGAACTCGCCATCTGCAAGTGCTACACCCTCATATTCACCCGGTCCTTCGGACAGCATAATCGCTATATCCAAATTGGCCTCTGTAAAATCAACATCGCCATTTATGTCGACCAGATTATAATGGATTTCAGGGTTTGCACGGGCAAATTCGGCCAATTTGGCATGCAGCCATTTCTCCGTAAAATCACGCGGTGCCGCTATGGTCAGGCGATAGCTTGATTGGCCAGCTTGAATAGCGCGCACGGCCTCTTCAAATTGCAAAAAGCCGCCGCGCAGCGCGTTAAGGCCCATTATCGCTTCGTCTGTAAGTTCCAGCCCTTTTGGCGTGCGGCGAAAAAGGATAACGCCAAGTAAATCCTCAAGAGCGCGAATTTGCTGGCCAACCGCAGCAGGCGTAACGGCCAGTTCATCGGCGGCGCGGGTAAAGCTTAAATGCCGAGCCGCTGCATCAAATACGCGCAGCCCATTAAGCGGCAATAATGTCCGCTTCATCGCGCAATGGCCGGAGCCACCAGAGGAAAGCGCGGTATCGCTGCGTTGAGAATGGTATCATCATCACGGATTAAGCGGAAAATACCTTCCATGCGGCCCGTTGGAGTGTTCAATGGACAGCCCGAGACATAATCATGGGTTTCACCCGGCTGTAAATGCGGTTGTTCACCCACAACGCCTTCGCCATCCACATGATGCTGGCCGCCGCGCCCATCTGTGATAAGCCAATGGCGAGTCAACAGTTTAACGGCCTGATCGCCATGATTTTCAATGCGCACATGATAGGCCCAGAACCAACGCGAATCATCACTGCGCGATTGCTCTGGCAAGAAGCTTACGGCTACTCTGATAATGACATTATCTGTCTCGGCACTGTAATCAAATAGACTTTGCATTTTCAAATTATGGCGATAAATTTTAAATATGCAAAGCCTCTCTCCTGCAAAATTAAAATTATCCTGTAAAATTGAAATATACGTTTATAGCAATGCCGCGTTTAACCGGTTTATCAGCCTGTTACGTCCATCAAAAATATCCTGTCCGCGCTCTGAAAAACAGTGCTTTTTCAGAAAATAGCCTGTCAGTTTCAAGCCATCGGAAATATCTTGGGGCGGCACAATCTGTTGTGCATTCTCATATCCATCAATCAAAAATGACGGCAGGGGCAATAGCTGCTGAATATAGCCCTGTGCAGCGGGCCTGCTCACCGCCCTAGCAGAGCGTGGACTGACATAAGCCAAATCATGCTCATCACCGGTTACTGCACAGCTTTCCAAATCCAGGCCAAAGCCCAATTCTGCCAGCAATAACGCTTCATAGCGCACCAAAGCCTGCGCCCAGCCACGTGCAGAGGGGGCCAGCGTTACAGCGTCCAACAAAGCCGAGCAGCCTCTATAAAGGGTAGGATAGTTCTGGTTTTCAGGCAGCATGAATGCCGTAGCATGGCAAATCCAGCTTATCGCCTCACTTGCCATGGCTTCACTATAATGCGGCG
>CAZAHS010000034.1:10274-14779 GCA_964484855.1 uncultured Sphingomonadaceae bacterium
TAACTCGCCAGTCAGGCTGGCCAATTGGCCTTCTACACGGCTTTTCAACTGACCATTGATAATATTTCCAGCTTGCCAAACAGGCCGCTGCGCCCGTGCATGACCGCCGCGAACATAGCCTGCGCATAGCCCCTGCTCCATTGTCATGATACGCACAATGATAGCGCTTTCTCCATGCCGCTTTGTTGTGCAGACAATGGCATCATCAAATTGAAAAATATCCACCTAATCAACCATGGAAAAAATCGTAAACGCTATCGGCCATTGCCACTGAAATACCCGGCGCGCGCAGCAAGTCATCACGTGATGCATTGCGCACGGCACGCGCGGTTCCAAAATGCATAAGCAGCGCCTTTTTGCGGGTTGGGCCTATGCCGGGAACTTCATCTAATGGACTGGTCGCAATCGCTGCGCTGCGCTTTTTGCGGTGCGCACCAATGGCAAAACGGTGCGCTTCGTCGCGCAATCTTTGCAGAAAGAACAGCAGCGCATTGTTCATCGGCAACGTCGCTTCACGGCCATCAGGAAAGTAAAAAGTTTCCCGCCCTGCATTACGGTCCGGCCCCTTAGCAACGCCGACAAAGGGCACATCATCAATGCCCAATTCGTCCATCACGCCCTGCACAGCGCTGACCTGCCCCTTGCCGCCGTCAATTAACAGCAGATCTGGCCAATTGCCCGATGTCCGTTCGGGGTCTTCCTCCTGCGCGCGGGCAAATCGGCGGTGCAGCATTTCGCGCATCATGGCAAAATCATCGCCCGGCACAGTCGATTTGTCTTTGATATTAAACTTACGATAGGCATTTTTGATAAACCCCTCCGGCCCCGCGACGATCATCGCGCCCAATGCATGACTGCCCTGAATATGGCTGTTATCATAGACTTCAATGCGCTCTGGCGGGCCATCAAGCTCCAAAAAATCGGCCAGTGCCTGAATATTCTTCTGTTGGCTGCTGGATTCTGCAACCCGCCGTTGCAGCGCCTCAGCCGCATTACGCGCAGCATCACCCACCAGTTTTTTGCGGCCACCGCGTACAGGCACAGCAATATCCATTGCACCAGAAACCCGATCAGACAGCGCCTCTGTTACCAGTTCCTGTTCATGCAATGCACGGTCCAGCAAAATCACCTTGGGCGGCGGCACATCCTGATAAAATTGCATGATGAAGCTGGTCATAATCTGGCTTGGTTCAACATCATTTACATGCGCGGGGAAAAAGCTGCGATTGCCCCAATTCTGCCCTGCACGTATGAAAAATGCCTGTATGCAAACCGTTCCGCCCTGCTGCGCCATGGCGAATATATCGGCATCGCTAACACCCTTTGCCTGCACCGCCTGCCCGCTTTGAATGAATGTCAGCGCCCTAAGCCGGTCACGATAACGCGCCGCTGTTTCGAAATCGAGATTTTCGGACGCACTTTGCATTTGCGCGGCCAAACGCTCCTGCACATCGGTTGATTTGCCTTGCAGAAAATTGCGCGAATCCTTCACCAATGTAGCATAATCATCCTTGCTAATCCGGTCCACGCACGGCGCAGAGCAGCGTTTAATCTGATAAAGCAGGCAGGGCCGCGAGCGATTATTGAAAAAGCTGTCACTACAAGAGCGCAGCAGAAACAGCTTTTGCAAGGCGTTTAGCGTCGCGGTGACGGAGCCCGCACTGGCAAAGGGGCCGAAATATTCCCCCTTATATTTGCGCGCACCGCGATATTTATACATGCGCGGAAAGTCGTGATCGTCGCGCAGCAGGATATAGGGAAAGCTCTTATCATCGCGCAGCAGCACATTATAGGGCGGCCTGTAGCGTTTGATGAGCTGCGCTTCCATGAGCAGCGCCTCCGCCTCGCTCGACGTGCTGACAATCGCCATATTACGAGTTTGCGCAACCATTCGCAGCAATCTGCCCGGCAAACGCGCACGCTGCGTATAGCTGGTTACACGGTGCTTTAGCGCCCGCGCCTTACCCACGTAAAGCACATCACCGCGCGCATCGAGCATGCGGTAAACCCCGGGCGATGAAGACAGGCTTTTGACAACCGACTGAATGACCGATATGCCGCGATCAATATCAGGGAGCTCACTGCCGCGGACCGCATAGGTCGCATTTTCCTCACGAAAACGATCCGGTGCATCGGGCAAATGCGTCTTGCCTGTTGATGATATGGGGTTATCGCCTGCCATGCAGTCTTTATGGCCATCATTAGTGGAATAGAAAAGGGGAAGCAGATAATTCGCCGCGCCTTAAACATTAGGACGGGCATAAATTTTTAGATGCTAGATTTTAGCGCTCGGCAATGCCGCGCATCCGGCACCTTGTTCAGGCACACCTTGACGCAATTCAAACAGCCATGGCCAGCGCTTTCCAGTTACGAACAGCCTTTTGCCTTTTTCATCCCATGCAATGCCATTAAGCACATTGTTAAAGCCGTCAGAGTTCACTGCGTCACTCAGAGGTTTTAGATTAATTACAGAGGTAATCGCGCCGCTTTGCGGGTCAATGCGCACAATTTGATTGCTCATCCAGATATTGGCCAATAATGCGCCATCCACCCATTCCAGCTCATTCAAACGCGCAATAGGGCGGCCATTTGCTTTCACTGTGATCCGGTGTTTTTCTGTAAAATCTGACGGGTTAATAAAGCGCAATTCACTGGTGCCATCGCTCATAATCAGATGCGATGCATTGCGGGTCAAGCCCCACCCTTCACCGTCATATGTAAAACGAGATCTCTCAGAAAAATCATTCAATGACCAGCGAAAACCTACACCAGCGCGCCAGCTAAGCGAGATAATCTCATCTTTCCATTGAACGGAACCTTCGCCGAAAAATGGCGGCGGCACAGTGGCCGATTGCTCCACTTTTCCGCTTTTTAGATCAACACGTCTAATGCTCGATTCACCAACTTGGCCGGTACTTTCGTAAAGCGCGCCATTGTGAAAAAACAAACCTTGCGTAAACGCTCTGGGGTCATGCGGGTAACATGCCGCAACGTGAAAACTATTATCAAGAACAGGCCGAATAGCTTTATTTTCATTTTGAAAGGCCGCAGCGGAAATAGCGCCAATAAGCATTGCCGCTATACCCAAGGTCTTAAAAAATGAGATTGCTTTCATATGTCTAAGATAGGCACGAAAACATGTTAAAGCAAATAGCTGCCGATAAGGATATCACACTGTACGGACGCAACCAAAATCAATGAACAGATTTGCCCAAGGTCTGACCCAGATCA
Source organism: uncultured Sphingomonadaceae bacterium (assembly GCA_964484855.1). GTDB lineage: Bacteria > Pseudomonadota > Alphaproteobacteria > Sphingomonadales > Sphingomonadaceae > Alterisphingorhabdus. Next base: position 13,506 of record CAZAHS010000034.1, read on the forward strand.
TCAATTGTTTCATTGACCAATGCGCCGTCTTTATCAGCATCATGCTGTTTTTGAACCAAAGCGCGGGATGCCGAAATAGCGGTGTCTGCAACATGCGCCTGAATATCGGCAATAGCAGAGCGTTCAGCAGATTGAATTTTCTCTTCTGCCAACTTTTTGCGGCGTGCAATTAACGCAGTCGCATTGTCTTTGGCTTCCGCGATGATCGTCTCGGCTTCTTGTTCGGCGCGCTGCTTCATATCATCAGCTTCACTAACCGCACAGGCCAATTTCGATTCATATTCGGAGCGAATTTTTTCAGCTTCTTCGCGCAGGCTTTTCGCCTCATCAAGATGCGAACGGATTTCGGCAATCTTGCCATCCAAAGAAGCACCAATCATCGCCGGCACTTTTTTCCATAAGATGATCCCGATAAGGATCAACATGGCAATAGAAACCCATGCCGTTGCTGTTATGCCAAAAACGGCATTTTCAACATAAGGCTCACCGCCCGCTTCGGCTGCGGAAAAGAAGAGATTAAGCATTTTTCATCGCTCCCTTAACTGCAGAACGGGCCTGTGTTTTGGTCACTTTAGAACCTGTAAGCTTCGCGAAAATATCCTGCGCAGCTTCAGTTGCAGAATTTTCCAATTCTGACAAAGCCGCATCGCGCTGCGTATTTAGTTCAGCTTCTGCGACGGCCAGTGTTTCGGCGACCCGCTTATCAGCATCACCCAAACGGCGCTCGGCATTTTTGGCCGCTTTATCGCGCGCCGCAACAACAACACTATGTGCTGCATCGCGGGCCTCTGCCTGACGAACCTTATATGTCTCTTCCAGCTCATCCGCCTGATTATGAGCAAGCCGCGCAGCCGCCACATCATCGGCAATGCGTTTTTCGCGCATTTGCACTGTGCCTTGGATTTTTGGCATCATACCGCGCCCAATGACGAGATAAATAAGACCAAAACAAATCACCAGCCAGAAAAGCTGTGACCCATAGGTTTCCAAAATTTGCGCAATTTGAGGCATGACGTTTGTCCGTCAGTCAGAATGAGTGCCGGCTCCTAGGCGAACAGGGTCCGCTTTGGAGCCAGCAGAAAGTCAGGCAACGAAGATCAGGATCATGGCGACAACGAACGCCAACAGACCCAAAAGCTCAGCAGCCGCGAAGCCGATGAACAAACGGCCTTGCTGACCGTCAGCCGCTGCAGGATTACGCAGAGCGCTTTCCAAGAACGAGCCAAAAACATTACCAACACCGATGGCGGCCATACCAGCACCGATAGCGGCCA
>CAZAHS010000035.1:0-14673 GCA_964484855.1 uncultured Sphingomonadaceae bacterium
TCATCTAAGCAGTCGATATCTCTTGGCGAAGCTTACAAGCTTTATATGGACGATCTGGACTTGTACCGGTTTTGCGCCGGTCACTGATCTCATTATGCCACCTTGGCCTCGAAAGCGAGCGGGCTGATGCCGCCTAGATATGAATGACGGCGGCGGGTGTTGTAGAACCCGTTAATGTACTGGAAGATTGCGGCCTCTGCTTGCCTTCGTGTTGACCACTTCTGACGCCAGATCAGCTCCGCCTTCAGCGATTTGAAGAACGTCTCGACAGATGCGTTGTCGTAGCAGTTGCCTTTGCCGCTCATCGATGGCCGCAGGCCGTAGGCCTGCAGCTTCTTTTGATAATCATAGGCACAGTATTGGCTACCACGGTCAGAATGGAAGATGCAGCCTTTAGCGGGTTGCCGCAGGTTTACCGCCATATCGAGTGCCCTGATTGCCAGATCCTTCTTCATTCTGTCACTGACTGCCCAGCCAACGACCCTGCGGCTGTGTAGATCAAGAACAACAGCGAGGTAAAGCCAACCCTTGGCTGTCCATATATAGGTGATATCGCCTGCCCATTTTTGGTTAGGAGCAGCGGCAACAAAATCGCCGTCCAGCCAGTTCGCGGCGATGCCCAAACTATGATTACTGTTGGTGGTGACCTTGTGCTTGCGGGTGCGAACCGGCTTGATCGCGTTGATCCGCATCAGCCGGCCAACACGGCGCTCGCCAATATCGAGCCCTGCCTCCTTCAACTCCATCGTCATGCGAGGACGGCCATAGCTGCCGAGACTGAGTCCATATTGTTCACGGATATGTGCCAGCACTTTCATGTCACCGCGTGAGCGTCGGCTTTTCGGCCGTGCACGCCAGGACCGGTAACCGCGCGTCGATACCTGCACCACGCGACACAACATCTCCACTGGCCAGACATGCCGCCAGTTGTGCACGAATGCGAACCTCACTTGCCTTGGCTCGCGAAGAACTGGGTAGCCTTTTTTAGGACCTCCCTCTCCTCCTTGAGAATACGGTTCTCTAAGCGCAGGCGTTCATTCTCACGCGCCAAATCTGCCTGCGGTGCTGATACCAGATCTGTTGGCCGATATTGCGACACCCACTTGCCCAGCGTCGACAATCCAACGCCCAGATCAGCAGCAACACGCCGCCGTGACAATCCGCTGGTTAAAGCAATCCGAACGGCTTCTTGCTTGAAATCTTCTGTATGCTTCATCATCTCTTCGGTCTCCTTGTATGAGTGTTTAACTCTCAAGTGACCGGCACGAAACCGTTACAAGTCCATTCTAAGGTGAGCTACCTGCCAACTTGCGCTGCACAGTCACGGCGCTGCTTCTAGAGCGACGAAAGAAAGTTGCCTAAGCGATTAATCGTGTTCTCGTCAGTTCGACCATTAGTTACACAGGCCCGGAGAACTGTTTGGCCTTCAAACTTTGCCTTCGAAACCCAAAACCGCCCGTCATCGTGGACAGCTTTCACACAACGATCAACATCGTCGTTGCCATTGGGCGGCACCAAACACGCGACGCCCATTGGTGAACTATTCACGCGCATCCAACCGTTCGCAACAAGATTTTCTGCCAATCGACCTGTCAGTCGAATTGATCGTTCAACATGTTCAGCAAAGCCACTCCAACCTGCAGAGGAAAGCGCGAGAAACATTTTCAATCCAATGAAACGCCGCGACCATTGCATCGAGTTGGTGTAGTAATCTTTGCTGGCGTCACTCTCAGGCATGTAGCTGGCTGATACACGAAACACCTTTCCAAGTACGTCAGGCCGTGAGGTGAAGAATATCCCGGCTCCCATCGTCGTTGCAAACCATTTGTGCGCGTCCATGGTTGTTGAATCGGCATGTTCAATTCCACTTAGTTCCGTCTGATGTTTCGGACTTGCGATGAGAGCGCCGCCCCAAGCGGCGTCAACATGAAGCCACAGCTCAAGTTCGTCCGCCAATGCCCTGCAGTCTGAAATCGGATCGATCATTCCAGCATTGGTGGTTCCTGCTGTCGCCGCAATCATGACCGGAGTGAGACCGCTTTTTACATCTTCTTCTAAGATCGTCTTGAGACAATCAACATCCATTCGCCCTTGACCATCGGTTGCTATCAAGCGGACTGCCCGACGCCCAATACCCACACTATGAGCAATTTTCAGCCAAGCTAGGTGGCTTTCGGCTGAGACGTAGATGATCGGCTGGCTTTTAAGGCTCAAAATGCCGTCATCGCCATAGTCCGGAAATTTGGCCTGCAAGGCGCACAAGACCGATGTCGCATTCGCTTCTGCACCGCCGCTTGTGAAATGCCCGTCCGTACCAGTCGGCATTCCGGCACGACGAGCGATCTGCTTGATCGTGTGCCGCTCAATTTCGACCGCGGCTGGTGCATGTGTGTAGACACAGATTTGTGGGTTAAATGCGGATGCAATTCGGTCTGCGCATTCGGATGCGAAATTCGGCGAAGGGTTGAACAAGCCAAGATGGCCGGGATGGGTCATTTGGACAATTCCAGTCTCTAGTGCCTCGATCACCCAGTCCATAGTGGCACCAAGCTCTTCGGTCTGATCAAATGTCTTATTATTTAAGTCATCAAGCCACTTGGGCGAAATCTGATCCGGAGTCGTTCGCCTGTCAGAACTCCGTTGCCTGACGCTGGCAAGTTTCCGGGTAAGTTCATCTTCAACAGACTGCATTTGGTCAATGCTGGGGAACAGTGAGTTGATGCCTTGCATGATAATCTCCGGTTGTTGTGACAAAATGCACTAACGAACTAGCCGAGCACGGTCTTCTCGTTTCTTGCGATCAAATTTTGTCCGTTTCCCACCCCAATTTCGGTCGTTCGACGGCGTGAAAGCTAACGTCCGTTATCGCGATGAAGCAGACATATCAGCCTTCCTTGATACAACACAGGCGCAACATGCTCACTCGGAAGCTCGGTTTTCCAAAGGCTACCAACTGACTTTTTATCAGTAGGTTGCTGAAAGCACTCAATACAAACCCATTGTGATACATAAATTGCTACAGATTTTGCTACAGAGCGCTGCTAAAATATATATATTTATCAATAACATAGAGAAATGGTGCCGCTTAGAGGATTCGAACCTCTGACCCCATCATTACGAATGATGTGCTCTACCGACTGAGCTAAAGCGGCGTACCTGTTCGTGCGCGGCGGTGTTTGTGCATTTTATAATGCTGTACCGCGCGCATTATGACAGCGGTTATCAGCGCTCTTACTAAATGGCAAGAGGCAGCATGGGCATGTTATGCCGATGATAAGCATAGCGAGCCTATTTCTTGCGGTGTCAGCTTTTCTTCATCAATTTAACCTCTCATTTACTATATTGAGGCAGAAGAATGCCACAGTCTAAGTAACGGGGCGTATATGGATAATCATCGCGATTTTGGTCAGGACGATCATTCCGACATTTTTTCGGCAGATTCCAACGAATCTGCAGATAATTATGCGCAAGATGAAGCGATTATGGATGATAGTCACGGCTTTGGCACCGATGAGCGGCGCATGCATGTGCGCGCCTATAATCATTGGGTCATGCTGCTGGGGGATAAATCTTTCCCTTCGGTTGATGACCTTGATTTAGAGAGCATGGGCGATTTTGTGCCCAATAGCGTATTGCTGGATTTCACGTCGGGAATCAAAAATCCGGCCATTGCCCATATTGGCAGCGCGGTTGCGGATGAATCGGGCATTGATAGCGAAGTCGAATATGTAAGCCAGATCCCCGGGCGCTCGCTGTTATCTCGTATCACCGACCATTATATGGAAATATTGGCCAATCAGGCACCTATTGGTTTTGAGGCTGAATTTGTAAACCAGCTTGGCAAGACAATTATGTATCGCGGTATCTTGCTGCCCTTTTCCTCCGATGATGACACGATTGATTTTGTCTTTGGCGTTATCAACTGGAAGATGCTGGCGGATAAAGCGAGCACAGATGAATTGCTGCTTGAAGTAGAACAGGCATTGGTTGCGGATAACACATTGAAACCCGATCCTTCGATTTGGGATAATGATGTGCATGAGGGCGCTCAAGACGATGATGTGGCCTTGCCCGATGTTGCTTTTGGTAACAGCTATGAGCAAGAGAAAAAACATCTGCCGCTGTCTGTAAGCGCTAATCCGTCACGTGAAAATGGCGATCAACCCGCGCCGCAAGCGCGCCATGGCTTGGCATTTTCTGCCTCTGCATCTTCAGAATTGTTAAGCGAAGATCAGCCTGGTCAGGATGAAGACGTTTCTTTTAGCGCTGATGATAATGGCATTTCGGCACCGGATGAAGAAGCCGGTTTGACCGAATGGCTTAAGGCTGCGCGCTTAGAAGCGGAGAATGCTGCGCGCAGTGAAGTCCGCAGCCGCGGAGCACTTTACCGCGCTATTGGCCTTGCTTATGATGTTTCTCTTGTTGCGCAGCGTGAGCCACATGCTTTGGAAGAGATATTGGAAAATGCCAATATCGTAGCACAAGAACGCGCACCAATGACGCCTATTGTGAAGCTGGTTTTTGGTGCAGGCTATGACAAAACACGCCTAACCGAATATGCCGCTGCTTTGTCTCATGCCCATCGCCGAACATTGCCCATGGGCAGTTTGCCAGAGTTTCTGGATAGCTATACTGGCGGTCTAAAAGCTGTAGTTCGTGAAGAACGCCAATTGCGCCGGCCTGCTGATGATGGTCAGGCGCCCATTGATGCCTTGGAGCAAGCGTATCAAGCGCTGCGCCAGGCCGAAGAACAATCTATTGATACCGTACAGCTTGATGATGCAGAATTTGGCGTGCTGGTTGTGCGGCGCAATGATGAGGGAGAGTTGGTTGTGGCGGCTTCATCGGCGGATAGCAAAATTACAGATATTGTGGTGCGTAAACTGGCCTAAAAACCAGCAATCCCTTCAGGGGCTGACGGGTAATATATAAAAAGCGTAACAAATTTAATGTTGCGCAGCTATTTGGCTTGAGCGCTGCTGTAAAAAGGCGCATAGTTTCCGTCTTGATGACGCTAAAGAGGAGCAAATGCCTCGGCATGCCCAGCCCAAACGGTACACAACCTCCATTTAATGATATAAATGATCATATGCTATTCACCGCGCTTAATGATGCTTTTCTGCAAGGCGCATTGCCCGGAGAGAATGAAGGCTTTGCTGGCCAGGCTTGTGAGGATGCAACGGCTTTCACTTTAAACGCGATGCGCCAGCGGCCGGAAAATATGCCGGTCATAGCAATGGAAAGCGCCAGTACACACAGCGCAGAAAATATATCAGACGGCAAAACAGATCGGCGATATTATCTCCGTTTGGCTATTATCAATGATGATATGCCTTTTCTGGTTGATTCCATCGCTGGCGAAATAGGTGCGGCTGGACTGGCTATCGACCGGATCATTCACCCGCTGGTATCTGTGCAGCGTGATAAGGCTGGGCAGTTGCTCTCAATTGATGAGGGCGCGCGCGGCGAGGGCATTAAGGAATCGGTAGTTTACATCGAAATGCAGCGCGCTGACGCAAAAGTGCGGCGGCAATTGGTGGCCGCATTGGAGCAAGTGCTGAAAGACACAAGGGCGGTGGTCAATGACTGGCGGCCTTTACAGGATGCGCTGGCCAAAGATGCTGCTTGGCTAGAGGATGCTGAAGGGCGCGGCCTGTTGGAATGGCTGCTTGATCGCAATTTCACGCAATTGGCGCATATTCGCTGGTCGGTAAATGGTGATGTTACAGATCGCAAGGGGCTGGCGCGTGTATCTGATCGGCAATTATTAGCACCGATATCTTATAAAAAGGCAGCCAAATGGTTTGCTGATGGCAATGCCGCGCCTTTGGTTATTAAATCAAACAGCCTGTCCACTGTACACCGGCGTGTGCCGATGGATTTGGTGATTGTGCCTATTGGTGATGGTGACAAAGTCGAAGGCTTGTCCGTTCATGCCGGTATCTGGACCAGTGCCGCCTTAGCCGCGCCGCCATCAAAAGTGCCGGTTTTACGGGCGCAGCTTGCGAGGATTAATAAGAAATATGGTTTTGATCCAGCGGGCCATGCGGGCAAGGCGCTGGCCCATGCCCTAACCAAATTGCCGCATGATTTGCTGCTGCCCATGTCGCAAAGTGATATTGAAATGGTGGCCCTTACGTCCATGTCATTGGCAGACAGGCCGCGGCCCAAGCTTATTACCATTGGCTCTGCATTGGGTCGGCATTTGCTGGCCTTTGTCTGGCTGCCGCGCGATGATGTGTCGACAGGACGCCGTATTGCAATTGAAAATATGTTGAAACAGGCAACCAATTCACCTGTTTTAAGCTGGAGCATAACGCTGGAGGACGGGCAAATTGCGTTGCTGCGTTATGTGCTTGATTTGCGCGGTGATGGCCGCATTCCCGATAGTAATACGCTTGATAACCAGTTAAAAACCATGGTCCGTGGCTGGCTGCCAGAGGTGGAGAATGCATTGTCCGCCATGGCGGTGAGTGGCCGCTCCATGGCACTTGCCTTGCGATATGCAGAAGCGTTTCCTGATAATTACCGGGCGAGCTATGGCGCTGATGAGGCGGCGCTGGATATTGTTAAACTGCGCGCTTTGGATAAGAATATGCGGCGCTCTGCCCGTCTGTGCGTGGCTAATGATGCGCTTGCTCATATATCGGCATCTGGCGTGCAGTCACTGCGGTTAAAGCTTTACCAGGTTGAGGGGGCAATTGCATTGTCAGAGGCTGTTCCTGTGTTGGAGCAATTTGGCTTTGATGTGCTGGAAGAAGTGCCAACGCCGCTGGCGGGGGGCGTGCTTGGTTATATCCATGATTTTCAATTGCAAATTCAGGGCCGAACCAGCATTGAGGATATAGTGCCACGCGCCGCCATGTTGGAAAAAGCCATTGCCAATGTGCTGGATGGACGCGCGGAAGCCGATCATTTTAACCAGCTTATTACGCTCAATGGCCTGAGTGAATTTGATGTTCTGCTGCTGCGCTCATGGTTTCGCTATTTGCGTCAAACGGGTCTTTCCTACGGCGTTGAAACCGTAGTTGATGCGCTGCGCCTCGCGCCCAAAGTGACAGCAGATATTATGACGCTGTTTCATGTGCGGCATGACCCCGATTTTGCCGATAACCGCGTACAGGCCCAGCAGCGCGCGATAAGGGCCATTGCGGTTGGTCTTAAAAATGTATCGGCCATTGATGATGACCGGCTATTGCGTTTGATGCGTGATCTGGTGCTGGCGATAATACGGACCAATGCCTTTGCGCCATCGGGCCGAGAAGCCTTGGCGTTTAAGATTGATAGCAGCATGGTGCCCGGCCTTCCCAAGCCTGTTCCGTGGCGCGAAGTCTTTGTTTACTCCCCTATTGTAGAGGGCATTCATTTGCGCACGGGGCCGGTTGCACGCGGCGGCCTGCGCTGGTCTGATCGCCGCGATGATTTCCGCACAGAGATTTTGGGCCTTATGAAGGCTCAGCGCGTTAAAAATGCCGTGATTGTGCCCGGCGGGGCAAAGGGCGGTTTCTTCCCTAAAGCTTTACCCGATCCCTCCATTGATCGCGCTGCATGGGCAGAGGCCGGCAAGTCAGCTTATAAGATTTTCATGGCGTCACTATTATCGATTACGGATAATATTGTTGATGGGCAGACTGTCCACCCTGATCAAGTGGTGATTCATGATGGTGAAGATCCTTATTTTGTTGTCGCTGCCGATAAAGGCACGGCAACATTTTCCGACACCGCAAATGCGATAGCTATAGAGCGCGATTTCTGGCTGGGCGATGCTTTTGCTAGCGGCGGCAGCAATGGTTATGACCATAAGGCGATGGGTATAACAGCGCGCGGCGCATGGGTTTCTGTGCAGCGGCATTTTCTGGAAATGGGCGTGGATGTACAAAGCGAGCCGATTAGCGTTGTAGGCTGCGGCGATATGTCGGGCGATGTTTTTGGCAATGGCATGTTGCTGTCCAAAAGCATCAAGCTGGTCGCGGCCTTTAACCATATGCATATTTTCATTGATCCCGACCCTGATCCTGAAAATAGCTGGCAGGAACGTAAACGGCTGTTTGAAATGCCCGGATCAAGCTGGGCTGATTATGATCACAAATTACTGTCAAAAGGCGGCGCGATTTTTGCGCGCGATCAGAAAAGCGTAAAACTTACACCGCAGATAAAGCATCTTTTGGGGCTTGAGGATGATGAGCTTGCGCCTGACGATCTTATCCGTGCGGTGCTGCTTGCACAGGCCGATTTGCTATGGTTTGGCGGTATTGGCACCTATGTTAAGGCCGCGAGTGAGAGCAATATGGATGTCGCGGACACGGTAAATGATAGTGTTCGCGTTGATGCGGAGCAGCTGCGTTTCCGCGTCATGGGTGAGGGTGCGAATTTGGGCATCACACAGGCGGCCCGCATTGCCTTTGCCCTGAATAATGGGCGCGTAAATACTGATTTTATTGATAATAGCGCAGGCGTTGATTGCTCTGATAATGAGGTAAATATCAAAATTGCGCTGAGCAGTGAAGTGCGCTCCGGTGCGCTTAACGATAGGCAGCGCAACAGCCTGTTGGAAGAGATGACGGATGATGTCAGCTTTTTGGTGCTGGAGGATAACCGGCTGCAAACATTGGGCCTATCTATTGCAGAAAGCGGCGGCGCAGCGGCCTTGCCATCCTATTTGCGGATAATTGAGACTTTTGAGGAGCAAAATCTGCTCGACCGCGCCGTTGAAGGGCTGGCGGCCAATGATATATTGAAACGGCGAATTGGCGAGGATCAGGGCCTAAGCCGTCCAGAACTGGCCGTGCTTATGTCCACGGCTAAGCTGGCATTGCAGGATGCGATTGAGCAAAGCGACTGGATTGATGATGCTCTATTGGATGATGAATTGGCTGCCGCATTCCCGCAGCAATTGCGCATTGCCCACCCTGATGCGATACAAAGCCATCAGCTTCGCAAAGAGATTATTGCCACCAAATTGGCGAACCGCGTTATTAACCGATTGGGCATAAGCCACCCTATGGAATTGGCAGAGGAAGAGGGCTGTTCGCTGAGCGATATAGCTATGGCTTTTGTCGCTGCGGAACATATTTTTGCTTTGCCGGATTTATGGGCCGCTATTGATATAGCCCCAATTGATGAGCGTGTGCGGTTGATGGTTTTTGACCGTGTGGCGCAGGCAGTACGCTCACAAATGGCCGATATTGTGCGCAATAATGCAGAGCGTTTACGGCCCGGTGCTATGGTGGCGGCTTTGCAGAAGCCGGCGGCGCAATTGAGCGATGAGGTTGATAGCTTGCTGAACAATCAATCGCTGCAACAATATGATGCACTGGAAACCGAATTGGTATCACAGGGTGTAAGCGGCGAGATCGCCGCCAGAGTAGCGCATCTTTATAAAATAGACGGGATTATTGGCCTTAGCCGTCTCTCCAATAAAAGCGGCATTGCGCCGGATATATTGGCGCGGGCCTTTACTGATATCGGCGAGCGGCTATCGCTGGATTGGGTGCAGCTAACAGCGGCGCAAATGAGCCCGTCCGATCCGTGGGAGCGGCTATTGGTTGCCGGTATGGCGCGCGATTTTCAGCAGATGCGGCTGGATTATCTGGCAGATAGTGATGACCCGCTATCCCATGTTGACCAATGGGCGCAGCAAAATGCTGCACGCATAACCCTGTTTCGTCGTCTGGTGGAGCGGGCGCAAAATATGGTACCGCCCAGTATTTCCATGTTGGCACAAATTGCCAGTCAGGCGCGCATATTGCTGGCACGCTCTTAAGAGCAGAGCTTCTGGAAAAGGCCCTATATTAAACGGAATGCGAAAAGGTGATGACCGCGTGCAACACCAGCCCGACCAATCCACCGACAATCGTGCCGTTAATGCGGATAAATTGCAGATCGCGGCCAACGGCATTTTCCACGCGGTCGGTGATGGTTCGGGTATCCCATCGGCGCACGGTTTCTGACACCAGCTTGACAATTTTGTCGCCATAGCGGGCGGATATACCCACCAATGTTCGCCGCGCAAAACGGTTAACCTGTATTTGCAAATTGCCCGGTGCAATAAGCGCTTGCCCGACCTGGTCCAGACTTTCTCCAAATTGGCCAGATAATGTGCGATCCGGATCACGTGACGCACCCAGCATCGCCCCGCGTCCTCGCTCCCAGATACCGTCCATCCATTTTGCAATGGCAGGGTTGGTAAGCATTTCGGCTTTTATCTCATGAACGCGCTGCTGCATCACAGGGTCATGTAACAGGTCGTGTGACAGGCTGGCCAAGCCCTCTTCCACCTTTTCGCGTAAGGGGTGGTCTGGATCTTCCGCAACATCGTTGAGCAATTTTTGTAGCCCGCTTACAACCGCATTGGCCAGCCGGTCATCCAGTCCGGTCCAGCGCATAATCGTGCTGGCCTTTTCATGCACCATATCGCGTATCAGATCGTCATTCGCATCCAAAGTGCGCGCGCCCCAGCGAATAAATGCGTCTATTATGGGGGTGTGCCGGCCATCTATAATCGCTGCATTTAGCGCCTGACCAAGCAGGGGAGAGATGTCTAGCTTATCAAGCTGTTTGTGCAGCGCATCTTTAATCATGCTGCCCAGCCGCTCTTTATCAAGCGATTCCAGCACATCACCCGCAAGATAGGAGACACCTAGCCGCATAGTGTCTTCGCCGGGTTTTCTGTCGTCACGATTGCGCACCAGAAAGCGCCCGACAGCGGCGGCCGCATTCATATTCTGCAACCGCCGGCCCAGAACTTGCGGGATTAAAAAATTGGTGCGCAGAAATGCCGCCATAGTGTCTGCAATGCGGTTCTTATTTGTCGGGATGATCGCTGTATGCGGGATGGGCAGGCCCAAAGGGTGACGAAACAATGCGGTGACCGCAAACCAGTCAGCAAGACCGCCCACTAATGCTGCTTCAGAAAATGCAGCGGCATAGCCCCATGCGGGGTGATATTTTTCCAATTGTAATGTCGCGATAAAAATCACCGCCATTAACAACAAAAGCGATGTGGCAATGATGCGCATATGGCGCGCTTTATCCGGCACGGTTTGCGCGCCGGATGCCATTATGCTGCTATCGTTATTGCCTGTGTTCACTCGGCGGGCTGTACACTGCCTATCACCGCTTTGTCATCACCCGGTTTATAGGTCAGCAATTTGCGGCGCAGCCATGGGCCCATGCGCTTTTCAACGCCATCGGCAAGGCTGAACCCTGCGGGTACAATAACCAAGGTGAGCAGGGTGGAAAGGATAAGACCGCCAATCACCACCGTACCCATGGGCGCGCGCCATGCGCCGTCACCCGATAGTGACAAAGCGGTTGGCACCATGCCCGCGGTCATGGCAACCGTGGTCATAACAATAGGCTGTGCCCGCTTATGCCCTGCTTCCATAATTGCAGCGAATTTTTCGGTTCCAGTGGCCATTTCCTCAATCGCAAAGTCGATAAGCAGAATCGAGTTTTTCGACACAATGCCCAGCAACATCAATATGCCGATCATCACCGGCATAGAGATAGGCTGACCCACCATCCAAACAAGGAAAACACCGCCCAGCGGAGCAAGCGCCAGAGAACACATATTCACCAAGGGCGACATAAGCCGCTTATAAAGCAGCACCAAAACGGCAAACACCAGCAATACGCCCGAGCATAGCGCGATGATGAAGTTGAAGATCAATTCACCTTGCCACTCTGCCTCGCCAACCGGGGCGGTGGAAACGCCTTGCGGTAGGTTTTTCATAATCGGCAGATTGTCAATCTGCTCGCGCGCTGTGCCTTGCACCACATCGGGCGCAAGGTCGGCACCGATTAGCACGCGGCGATTTTGGTTGAAGCGCTGAATGGATGTGGGGCCAGAGCCATAAGAGATTTTGGCAACACGGCTTAACGGAACAGACCCGCCGACATTGGTAGGAACCGGCAGATTTTCAATTGTCGAAAGATCACGTTGAGAGCTTTGCGGCAATTTCACACGGATAGGGATTTGCCGGTCAGACAATGAGAATTTGGCCGCATTCTGGTCAATCTCACCCAATGTAGCGATGCGGATTGTCTGGCTTAGCGCCGTTGTTGTCACGCCCAGTTCAGCGGCCAGTTCGGCGCGCGGCTCAATAATGATTTCTGGCCGACTAATATCCGCATTCACGCGCGGTGCAACCAATGTATCCAGCTCCTTCATCTGCTCAACCAATGTGGCCGCTGCGTCGTCTAGCAATTCGGGGTCGGAGCCAGAGAGCAGCACCGTCATATCACGGCCAGTGCCAAACCCGCCAGATTGTGACTGAAAACGCACCCGCGCATCGGGAATGGCGGCCAGTTGTGCAGCCAGACCACGCTCAAATTCGATCAGGGTTTTTTCTCGGTCAGATTCAAGCGCGACATATATGGTGGCACTGCCTTCCCGCACACGCTCCAGCGCGCGGATAACTTCTGGCTGTTCATACATTAATTTCGCCACGCGGTCAGCTATAGCCTGAGCCTGAGCCAGAGTAGAACCGGGCACCATATCGACCTGAATGCTGCTATTATCGCCATTGGTTTTGGGCTGAAATTGCTGCGGTGTGTTGATGAACAGCAATATCGTCAGCATGAAGGCAAAATAGCCAATGCCCATCATCCATACCCGATGATCGTGAAAACGCGCGGCAAGATAGCGCCATCTTTGCACAATTGTACCGCCCAGTAATTTCATGAGCATATTAATAAGGTTAAACACCAGTAGCATCGCCGCCACGCCGATCAGGGTGATGACAGCAAGCTGTATTGTCAGGCCAAGTTTTTCGATAATAAAGCCGAATGTCGATTGCGTATCACCGGCCACAGCCATGGCCATAGATTGCGGTATATCAAATGACGAGATGAATTCAAAAGCGGCATAGACCATATAGGCAGGCACGATAATCATGATAACTGCCATCATGATAGCTGATATATAATAAAGCGGTCTATTGCGTATCTGGCCCGCACTTTTGCGCATTGCATCCATTTTATCGGTGCTTAATGTCCAGCGCAGTAAGCGGACATAGCGGTCCATCATCGGGCCTTCGCCATGCTCTGAATGGCCTTTGGCGCGCAGGAAATAGGCCGCCATTAGCGGTGTTATCATCCGCGCAACCGCTAGTGACATAAGAACCGACACCACGATAGTGATGCCGAAATTTTTGAAAAACTGGCCGGAAATGCCGGGCATAAGGCCGACCGGTAAAAACACTGCAACGATACAAAAAGAGGTTGCGACAACCGCCAGACCAATCTCATCCGCCGCATCAATGGAGGCTTGATAGGCGGATTTGCCCATGCGCATATGGCGCACAATATTTTCAATCTCCACAATGGCATCATCCACCAACACGCCGGCAACAAGACCAAGCGCCAGAAGCGAGAGGGAATTGAGGTTAAAGCCAAGCAGATCCATGAACCAGAAAGTCGGGATTGCAGATAGGGGAATGGCCACCGCTGAAATAATCGTTGCGCGCCAATCACGCAGGAATAAAAAGACCACGACAACCGCAAGTAAAGCGCCCTCTAGCATTGCCGCAATAGAGCTTTCATATTGGGTTTCGGTGCTTTTCACGCCGTCGCGCAGCAAGATGAATTTCACACCGGGATTTTCCGCCTCAATGGCCTTAATCATGTCTTGAGCGGCATACCAGACCGTAACATCAGAGGCGCCTTTTGCGCGGGACATTGAGAAGTTTACTACCTCTTTGTCTTTCAGCTTACTGACAGATGAGCGCTCACCAAATCCATCGCGCACCGTGGCAACATCAGCCAATTTGATTGATGTGCCATTGGCAAGGCGTATCTGGCGTTGTGACAGGTCATAAGCGGTTTCGGTATTGCCCAATACGCGGACAGATTGCCGCGCTCCGCCCAGTTCTGCGCGCCCGCCCGCTGCGTTGATATTTACCTGACGCAGTACATTGTTAATCTGGCTAACAGTGACGCCAAGCCCCTGCATCTTGGCAGGGTCAACAATCACCTCAATCTCGCGGTCAACACCGCCAAAGCGGTTCACATCGGCCATGCCCTCAATTGAAAGCAAGCGCTTGGCAACGCTGTCATCTATGAACCAGCTTAGCTGTTCAATGGTCATATCATCGGCTTCAACCGCGTAAATGCCCAAAAATCCGCCCGCAATATTAATCTTATTGATACGCGGTTCCAAAATGCCATCGGGCAATGTGCCGCGCACGGAATCGACAGCGTTTTTCACTTCGGCCACTGCATCATTAACATCGGTGCCCACGGTAAATTCAACCGTGGTGCTGGAGCTGCCTTCGCTGGCGGTGGACTGGATTTGCTTCACGCCATTTATGGAGCGCACGGCAGATTCGATATTTTGGGTTATCTGGTTCTCAATCTCGCTAGGCGCAGCGCCGGGCTGTGAGATGGAGATGCTAACGGCGGGAAATTCAACATCGGGCTGATCGACAATATCCATCTGCGCAAAGCTGATGATGCCCGCGAGCAACAGGCCGGTGAAGAACACCAAAGGAATGACCGGATTGCGGATTGACCATGCCGAGATATTGCGAAAGTTCATTCTAAATCCTTAAATTGCTGGTCATTACCGCGCCAATTTGTTTGTTCTTTTGGACGATATTCCCGCGCCCAGCTATTTTCACGGCGCTCTAATCCTAAGTCGCGGCTGCTTCGTCTTTTTTCATGACCGGCACC
>CAZAHS010000036.1:0-14588 GCA_964484855.1 uncultured Sphingomonadaceae bacterium
GCGTTGGCGTAAAATGCGCCACCATCACGCCGGATGAGGCGCGGGTTGAAGAATTTGGCCTTAAAAAAATGTGGAAGTCACCCAATGGCACCATTCGCAACATTTTGGGCGGCGTTGTTTTCCGTGAACCGATTGTAATCGATAATGTGCCGCGCCTTGTGCCTGGCTGGACGGACCCCATTGTTGTCGGCCGCCATGCTTTTGGTGACCAATATAAAGCAACCGATACACTCATACCCGGCCCGGGCACATTGCGTCTGGTTTTTGATGGCGATGATGGCGAGTCCATTGATTTGGAAGTTTTCAAATTTCCTAGCCCAGGCGTTGCCATGGCTATGTATAATTTGGATGATAGCATTCGCGACTTTGCACGCGCATCAATGAATTATGGCCTTGATCGCGGATGGCCGGTTTATCTGTCTACCAAAAATACTATTATGAAAGCCTATGATGGCCGCTTCAAAGACCTGTTTGAAGAGGTGTTTGAAAGCGAATTCAAAGAAAAGTTTGAAGAAGCTAACATCACTTATGAACACCGTTTGATTGACGATATGGTCGCCAGCGCCATGAAGTGGAGCGGCAAATTTGTCTGGGCCTGCAAAAATTATGATGGCGATGTGCAGTCTGACACGGTGGCGCAGGGCTTTGGTTCATTGGGCCTAATGACCTCTGTATTGATGACACCAGAGGGTGACACTGTAGAAGCAGAAGCCGCACACGGCACCGTGACCCGTCACTATCGCATGCACCAGCAAGGCAAAGCGACATCCACAAACCCGATTGCATCCATCTTCGCATGGACACGCGGGTTGATGTATCGCGGCAAATTTGACGAGACACCAGAAGTGGTGCGCTTTGCCGAAACGCTTGAACGTGTTTGTATCGAAACTGTTGAAAGCGGCGCGATGACCAAGGATTTGGCCATTCTTATCGGCCCAGAACAAAGCTGGATGACCACCGAGCAGTTTTTTGAGGCGGTTGTGAACAATCTTGAAAAAGAAATGGAAAGCTGGGCTTGAAAATAATAGCGTCATGCTTGCTGATTAGCGCTTTGGCATTGGGGCACGCCCCGCCGCTTATGGCGCAAAATGATAAGCAAGATGGCACTGCTGCTCAGGACGGCAGCCAAGGGCAAAATAACGACGATTTTGGTGCTATAATTGTCGAGGCAAACCGCGAGGGCAATTATATTGTGCGCGGCGGCGATATTAAGGAGATGATTGAGGCATTTAACAAATGGCGCCCCGAATATGCGCCAGATGCCCAATTATTTCTAAGATTTAGACCAAAAGGCGATCAACTAATTGACGATGTTCAGGGGCAATTGCGCCGTGATGATGCGGTTATTGATCTGAATTTTGATGATGATGGCCTTGCCCCTGTGCCGGTTGAAGAATTGGGCGATGGCAAATGGGAATTATCGTTCAACAAAGTAAAGGGCTCTATCCGTATTTTCCCGACGGTCTATTCTCCCGGCACGGGTGAAACAGTCCGGCGGATTGGTGATTTACGTCTGGAATGCCGGGTATTTTGGGGTTTTTATAATAACCGCGTCAATCTTATCTTTCGCGGTCTGTTCGATCTTTTCGGCGGCTGCAATACAAAATCTGCAGAAATATATTACCCGACATTTCGAACTATAAAGAGGGCGATGATAGATGGCCAAGCCGAACCGCAGCCACTCAAACGCGAGAACAAATCTTATCTAGCCCCGCTATCTGACAAAAATATTGCCAGCGATACCATATTGCGTATCGATTTTGCGCCAGAAGTCGATGAAGAGCTGGGGGGCGATGCAACGCAAAACGCAGATGCAAATACAGATACACAATCGCAGCCACCAACAAAATAGGCGCAGTGCATGGCCCGAACCAGCAAATCACGTTTGAATGTCCGTTTGGCAGTTGCCGCCGATGTACCCCAAATTTCTGACCTTATAAAACGCGCTTACCCTAGCCTGCCGCCTTATAAATCGGGTGAGTTGCAAGGGCAGATAAACAATTACCCCGAAGGGCAATTTGTTGCCGTTTTGGACGATAGAATAGTCGGCTATTGCGCTTCGCAGCGGATAAACGGCGATCTGGCCATGGTGCCGCATGACTGGGAAGAGATTACCGGCAACGGCTTTGGTAGCCGCCATGACCCTACTGGCAATTGGCTTTACGGCTTTGAGATGTGCGTCGACCCAAAGCAGCGCGGTGTGCGTATTGGCAAACGGCTTTATGAAGCGCGGCGTTCTTTGGCCGAACAATTAAGTCTATATGGCATAGTCTTTGGCGGCCGCATGCCAGGGCTTGCTGGTGCCATAAAAACCAAAAAGGTCAAAGACGCTGCGGAATATCTGGAAGCGGTCATTGACGGCAAATTGCGCGATCCGGTTATCGGTTTTCAGCTTGCCAATGGCTATGAACCTATTGGGGTGCTGGAAGACTATTTGCCCGAAGATACACGCTCCAAAGGCTGCGCAGCGCATATGGTCTGGCGCAACCCCTATGTGAACCCTGATGAGCCGCCCGAATTTCGGGTGCCGCGCGGTATTGAAAGCGTACGCTTGGCCACAGTGCAATTACAAGCGCGCGCAGTGAAAAGCTTTGAAGAATTTATCAGCAATTGCGAATATTTTGTTGATGTTGCCGCTGATTATCGCAGCGACTTTATCGTGTTTCCAGAGCTTTATACTCTGCCCCTCTTATCCTTTGAGAAGCGTAAGCTCACCCCTAGCGAGTCCATTGAGGCACTGACCGAATATACACCAAAATTGCGCAGTGAACTCAGCCGCATGGCGATGGAATATAATATCAACATCATTGGCGGGTCGCATCCAACCCGCACCGATGATGGTGATATTCAAAATGTTGCTTTTGTAGCGCTACGCGATGGTTCGACCCATTCTCAAGAGAAAATCCACCCCACCCCCAATGAAAGCTATTGGTGGAAAATCAAAGGCGGTGACCGCATTGATACTATCCAGACAGATTGCGGGCCGATCGGCATCCTGATCTGCTATGATAGCGAATTTCCTGAGCTGGCGCGGCGGCTGGTTGATGAAGGCGCGCGCATTATCTTTGTGCCCTTCTGCACTGATAGCCGCGAGGGATATATGCGGGTGCGCTATTGCAGTCAGGCCCGGGCGAT
Organism: uncultured Sphingomonadaceae bacterium; assembly: GCA_964484855.1. GTDB lineage: Bacteria > Pseudomonadota > Alphaproteobacteria > Sphingomonadales > Sphingomonadaceae > Alterisphingorhabdus. The sequence goes on from CAZAHS010000036.1 coordinate 3,136, forward strand.
CGAAAATCAGTGCTTTGTGGTGATGTCCGGCAATGTCGGCAATTTGCCGGGCGTAGAAAATATGGATGTGCAATATGCGCAAAGCTGCATTTTAACGCCTTGCGATTTTCCTTTTGCGCGCGATGGCATTGCCGCAGAAGCCAGTGAAAATGTCGAAACACTGACCATCAGTGATGTTAATCTGGCGGATCTTAGCTGGGCGCGGGTTGAGGGCACAGTACGTAATTTGCGCGATCGCCGTTTTGACCTTTACCATATCGAATGGGATCGCCAGCCAGAGCATGGCGGCCAACCGACATTGTCGCGGCCAGCGGGGCCGCATACGGCTGGCGGCGGCTAAATATCTAAGAAAGTTGCGCGGCTTATCTGAATTTTACTGACTTGCTCCGCGCTTTACTGCAATAGAAACACATGGCGGGTGATTTTCAAATTGAAGGCATGTCAGATGCGTTGGTGGTGCTTGGCGCCGCTGGCATAGTCATACCTGCATTTGCCCGTTTTCGTATCACTCCAATTATCGGCTTTATCTTGGTTGGTGTATTGGTTGGGCCTGCTGGTTTAGGCTCATTAACCAATGCCTATCCATGGCTGCAATATATCACCATATCAGACACGGAGCGCATTGCCCCCTATGCAGAATTTGGGATAATATTGCTGCTCTTCACCATCGGTTTGGAGCTATCATTCAAACGATTATGGTCGCTGCGCAAACTTGTTTTTGGCGTCGGCGCGGGGGAATTGGTAATCTCTGCCTTGCTTATCGGCTTGGCGCTTTTCCTTTACGGGCAAAATTTGGATGGCGCTATCGGGCTGGGTCTGGCTTTGGCCTTATCCTCTACCGCACTGGTCCTTCCTATGTCAGGAACAACATCACCGGTTGGCAAGGCTGCATTGTCCATGCTGCTGTTCGAAGATATTGCGATTATACCCATAATCTTCCTGCTTGGAGCGCTAGCGCCTTATGCAGCGACTGATGGTCTTTCCGGTCTTGCCACGATTCTTTGGCAGGGCGGTCTTGTTGTGGCAGTGCTATTAATTTTTGGGCGCATCGCCCTGCCCCGCCTGTTTGCACAGGCAGCACGCACCAAAAGCCCAGAGCTATTTCTGGCGGCCAGCCTTCTTGTCGTCATTATTGCCAGCTTGGCCACGTCCGCGGTTGGCCTATCCCCCATTGTCGGGGCTTTGCTTGCCGGTTTGTTGATCGCAGAAACAGAATATCAGGATGAAGTTGAGGTTATTACCGCCCCGTTTAAGGGCCTTGCTCTGGGTGTGTTTCTTATAACCGTGGGCATGAGCGTTGACCTGCGTGTGATAGCGGCAAATTGGGTAGAGCTGGGGATTGCGGTTACAGGCGTTGTTATCATCAAAACATTGGTGACCAGTGTATTGCTGCGTTTTGCAGGTGCGCGCCGCGGCACGGCTGCCGAGGCGGGGCTGTTAATGGCCAGCCCTTCTGAAACGACATTGATTGTACTGGCGGCCGCGGCACAGGCGCAGCTTATCAACGCATCGACTGCGCAATTCTGGCAGATCGTCACAGCCATTGGCCTGACGATCACACCATTGCTGGCGCGCGCTGGCCATATTGCGGCGCGGCGCGTCGAAATGGCGGGCTATGATCCCGGCGCAATTGAAGAAACCAACGAGGCTCGCAGCATCATCTTCGGCTTTGGCCGCGTAGGCGTTATGGTTGCTGAAATGCTGGAAAAACACGGTCAGCCTTATGTTGCGGTTGAATCGGATATTGATTGCGTTGCCGATGCACAGCGACGCGGCTTTAACGTAATTTATGGCGATGTTTCACATCCCGAAATTGTTGACCGGCTGCGCCTTGGTCATGCAAAATCGCTTATCATCACGATGGATGAGCCAATATTGTCCGCGCGATTGGTGCGTAAGGTGCGCGGTTGGCTGCCCGATCTGCCCATTATTGCACGCGCGCGCGACACGCAAAATGCTGCCAATCTTTACCGCGCAGGTGCAACATTAGCAGTGCCTGAAACGCTGGAGAGCTCTCTACAATTATCAGAGGCCGTACTGGAAAGACTGGGCATCGCCATGGGACCAATTATCGCGTCTATACATGAAAAACGCGACGAAATGCGTGACCTTATTATGAGCGAGGGCGAGTTGACTGATAAGCCGAAGCTAAAATCAACCACCGGCACATCCATTCCATTTTCACAATATAATAGCAAAAATACATGAGCCAGCGCGACGGGTTTGAAATTGCCGGCCATATCATAGCCCCTGGCACCTCAGAGAATATCGCCGTTCCAATCAGCGCATTGGCTTCTGGGATGGATGCGAACCTTAATATTCGAATATTGCACGGCTCTCAGCAAGGGCCTGTATTTTTTATCAGTGCGGCCATTCATGGTGACGAAATTATAGGCACTGCGATTATTCGCGAGATCATGCCACTTTTGGACCCGTTAGAGCTTAAAGGCACATTGATTATTGTGCCGACCGTTAATGTTTATGGCTTTATGGCGCAGAGCCGATATTTGCCCGATAGGCGCGATCTTAACCGCTCTTTTCCAGGCAGCAGCAAAAGCTCGCTTGCAGGCCAGTTGGCGAATTTATTCCTCAAAGAAGTGATTGAGCGCTCAGATGTTGGAATAGACATTCATTCCGCAGCAGAACATCGCTATAATTTACCGCAAATCCGTTATGCGTCCGGTTCTGAAAAGCTGAAAGAGCTAGCGCAGATTTTCGGCGCACCGGCGATGATAGAATCGCCTTTGCGGCCCGGATCAATGCGTGAAATTGCCAAGCAACGTGATGTTGACATTTTGCTTATGGAAACTGGTGAGGCCAAGAGATTTGACCGCTTTTCTATACAAATAGGCGCTGCGGGCATATTGCGCGTATTGGTGGCGATGAAGATGCTGCCGCAGACGATTGTTGAGCCTGCAGATATATTGCCTGCACGTTCAACACAAACACGCTGGCTGCGCGCGCCGCGCGGCGGCATCTCCAAAAGATTTTGCAAATCTGGTGATTTTGTTAGCCAAGACGATATATTGGCCGTCATCAGCGATGTTTTTGGTGAAGAACCAGAAGCTATAATTGCACCGATGAACGGTCTGATAATCGGCCATGCAACATTGCCTGTGGTCAATCAGGGTGATGCGCTATTCCATATCGCAGAGGTTAAGCGTCTTGATACAGCAGAGGAGCGCGTCAAAGCTATTACCGAGACGGCTCTTGACCCTGAACAGCCGCAATATGAACAGACAATGCTGGATGAAGACGAGCTGTTATAGCCGCCGAACGGCCTTGGGCCATAAATACGGGGCCGGTTACCTTTTATCCGCTACCCTTTATCCGCTATCCCTTACCGCGCGTTTTGGTTTTGCCGGGCTGATAGTTATTTTCGATAAATTCAATAATGCGGTCAGCAACATTTATGCCGGTCGAGTTTTCAATCCCCTCTAGGCCGGGTGAGGAATTTACCTCCATTATCACTGGCCCATGATTGGCACGCAGCAAATCAACGCCAGCAACATTAAGCCCCATCACCTTGGCCGCCCGCACCGCTGTCGAGCGTTCTTCGGGTGTTATTTTAATCGACTTTGCGCTGCCGCCGCGATGCAGATTAGAACGAAAATCATCGGGCGCTCCTGTGCGCATCATAGACGCCACAACCTTACCGCCGACCACAAATATTCTAAGGTCGCTAGATCCTGCCTCTTTGATAAATTCCTGCACCAAAATGTTCACATTGACACCGCGAAATGCCTCTATCACAGATTTGGCAGATTTGTCCGTCTCACCCAACACAACGCCAATGCCCTGCGTACCCTCGGTCAGCTTTATGACAACCGGCGCACCGCCGACAATCTTCATCACCTCTTCGGTTTGCTTCGGGTCATGGGCAAAAGCCGTTACCGGCAGGCCAAGGCCATGTTTGGCGAATATCTGCATAGAGCGCAGCTTGTCTCGGCTGCGGCCAATCGCCACGCTTTCATTGACTGACCAAACGCCCATCATCTCAAACTGGCGCAGCACGGCCAGACCATATTGTGTAATGGATGCACCTATGCGCGGAATAACCGCATCATACCCCTTTAGTGTCTCACCTTCATAAAGCACCGTTGGACGATGCGATGTTATGTTCATGGTGCAGCGCAGAGTATTGATAATATCCAGTGTATGGCCGCGTTCTTCCGCAGCCTCAACCAGCCTTTTATGAGAGTAAAGCCGCGGATTGCGGGCCAGCATTGCTATCTTCATCGATCACTCTCCTCTGGCCGACCAAGCATATAACGGCGGGCACAATTTACCAAAAAGCCACGCCGTAAAGCGCGGCGACCTATTAACATCGGGAAAGCCATATTGCTGCGATTAGCAAGCGTTATATGCCCTAGCCACTGCGTTTCGCCCATTATGATGGTGGTTTCGATAACATAGCGGAATTCCGCTAAACCATTTGAGCTTTTTATCTTACGTTTAGCATATACAGGCGCACGGAAACGCTTAGCGCGTTCGCCTTTATGCGGGCGAAACCAGAATTCCACCCAATTCTGCCCATCCTCTTCAAATGGTCTAATGCGCGTTGCATGTAAGGATGATGTTGCTGCCCCGCTGTCAATTTTCGCCTTGATACGCTCAAGGCCCAAATCCGGCAGTCCAACACATTCACACCAGCCAATTATGGTTGGTGTTTTGGGTTTGCGGGTGGTTCGACGCACTGCCCCGCTCATAAAGATATGATTTTGTAATATTTTGGCGACCGCTCACAATAGCAGCCGCCAAAACCGATATAGATATTATACAACGCCATAGGCTAGCATAGCATCTGCAACCTTTTTAAAGCCAGCAATATTGGCACCTTTGACATAATCGACATAGCTGGAATCTGCTTTGCCATATTCGACGCATTTTTCATGAATGCCCGCCATTAAATCAGTCAGCATATTGCCCAGACGTTCTTGATCCCAGCTAATGCGCTCGGCATTCTGGCTCATTTCCAAACCCGAAACCGCAACGCCCCCAGCATTGGCCGCTTTGCCCGGGCCATACATAATTTTTGCATCATGAAAGATTTTTACGCCCTCAAGGGTCGTTGGCATATTCGCGCCTTCTGAAACCGCCATAACGCCATTATCGACCATGGTCTTGGCTTCATCACCATTAAGCTCATTTTGCGTTGCGCAAGGCAATGCCAGATCAGCCGCAACACTCCAGGGCCGCGCGCCTTCATGATAGCTACTGCCGGAGAATTCATTGCAATATTCGCTAATGCGCCCGCGCTTTACATTTTTAAGGTGCTTAACCCAATTGATCTTATCCTGATCGATACCATCAGGATCATGAATGAAACCGCCACTGTCTGATAGGGTAAGAACCTTACCGCCCAATTGTGTAATTTTTTCAGCGGCATGTGTTGCCACATTGCCAGAGCCGGATATGATGGCAGTCTTGCCTTCTATTGCATCATCCTTGTGTTTCAACATGTTCTGCAGAAAATAAACCGCGCCATAGCCAGTTGCTTCTGGCCGCATTTCCGATCCGCCATATTCCAAGCCCTTGCCGGTCAATACACCCTCCCAACGGCCTGTGATGCGCTTATATTGTCCAAACATATAACCAATCTCTCGGCCGCCCACACCAATATCACCCGCGGGTACATCGGTATCAGGTCCAATATGGCGATATAATTCTGTCATGAAGGATTGGCAAAAACGCATAACCTCTGCATCAGATTTGCCTTTTGGATTGAAATTTGATCCGCCTTTACCGCCGCCCATAGGCAATCCGGTTAGTGAGTTTTTGAAAGTCTGCTCAAAAGCAAGAAATTTCAGCACACTTTCCGTCACACTGGGGTGAAAACGAATGCCCCCTTTATACGGGCCAATGGCGTTGTTATTCTGCACGCGCCAGCCACGTTGTACGCGAATATTATGGTTGTCATCCTCCCAGCAGACGCGGAAAGATACAACGCGGTCCGGTTCGGCAATGCGTCGCAAAATCTGGGCTGAATGATATTTTTCTTTATCACCCATAAATTCATAAATATCTTGAGCAACCTCATGCACAGCCTGAACAAATTCAGGCTGTCCGGGATTGCGGCGCTCAACGCCTGCAATAAATGTCTCTAAATCTACATGATCGGCAACGGCCATAATATTCTCCCCCTCAAAAGGATTAATGGTACAAATTGTACCCTGCCGCGACCCATAATAAAAATGTGCAAAACGCAAGTGAGCCGTTGCACAATATAAACCTAGCCGATTTTATTGAGAAATATAGCAAATTCTTTCTCAGATTCAGCAAGCAGCAGGCCTTGTTGGTTCAAGCCAGTGACTTAAGCCTCTGAGGCGCGGCCTAAGTCTCAACCTTGACCCTTAACCCTCCACGCTCTCACTCTGTGCATCCCCCTCTATAATCCGTGTAGCACCCTCGCTTTTGCCGTCTTTATTATCAGCTTCGTCACCTTCAATTTCACTGGTATCGCCGGAATCACTGGCATCACTGGCACCACTTTGACCTTGTGAAATTTCCGCCACTGGCCCCAATATTTTTGCCAAACGAATTACCTGCTCCCCAACTACGCCATCCACAGCCGGTGCAATCCGCTCTACAGGGAAGCGCATATAACCGCCTACAACATATTCAAAGCGGATGATGGTGCCTGTCTCACCTGGCTTCAAAGAGATGGTCATGCTGCCCTGCACTGCCTCTGCCTGCAACGGTCCAAGACTGCCAGCAAGACGCAGCATTTTACCGGGTTCAGCATAGATAATACGCATATGCTCTACACTGCCGCGCGCGCCGCCCTCTTTAGGGGCCGGTATCAATTCACAAAAACAACCCGTTGCTTGCGCATCCATGTAGAAATTTTCAGCATCACCAGTCCAGCTATGTTCAGGCGACCACCATTTTGCTGGAGCACGCAGCATCGCATAAACGTCATCAGCATTTGCTGTGACTTCAATTTGATGCGCAACAAAAAAGCCATTATCATCTTGCTTTACCACATCGGCACTGGCCGTAGATGCACTGATAGTAGCACCAGCGACAGCCATAATAGCGGTTAATTTTTTAGCAAAGGCCAAGCGCGTCATAAAATCCTCCAATATCTCTTAAATATTGGGACGGACGATATGCGCCATAATGCTAGCTGTCGAGAATCTTTGCCACTTCGCTGCGAACTGTTGCCATATCCGCCATGCCATCAACGCGCGCAACAATGTCGCGCTCCTCATAAATCGGTAATATCGGGGCTGTTTTACCGCGATATTCTTCCATGCGTTTGCGAACGGTTTCCGCATTATCATCTGGCCGCCGCTTAAACTCAGTATGGCCGCATTTATCACAAACACCGTCCGTCTCAGGTGTTTTATAGGTGTCATGATAACCTTCACCGCAACCTGCACAGGTAAAGCGGCCCGTTATCCGTTCAATTAACGCATCCACATCAACATTAAGCTCAATCACATGGTTAAGCGTGCGGCTGCGCGATGCAAGTAGCTCATCAAGCGATACAGCCTGTGGAGCAGTGCGCGGATAGCCATCAAATATCACACCGGTATCCGCATCAAGACGGTCCAAAGCATCGCCAATAAGTGCAGACACAATATCATCAGAAACCAGCTCACCCGCATCCATTATGGCCTTCGCCTTCAATCCGACCGGTGTGCCCTCTTTAACAGCAGAGCGAAGCATATCACCACTGGAAAGATGCACCATAGAACGATCAGCGACAAGAAATTGCGCCTGCGTGCCTTTACCTGCCCCCGGGGGGCCCAATAGGATAATATTCAAGACTCTACCCCTATTTTGCTGCGGCAAATGCAAATGCCGGTAATGAGCTGCCAGTAGTTAATTATCAGTGATTAGCGAATGCGGCCTTTCAGCTTCGCCTTTTTGATAAGGTCACCATATTGGTGCGCCAACAAATGGCTTTGGATTTGCGTAACAGTATCAACCGTCACGTTTACGACGATCAGCAAGCTGGTGCCGCCCAAGAAGAATAGCGGAATACCTGTTTGAGCGATAACATATTCAGGCAACACACAAACAAAAGCCAGATAAGCCGCGCCTACAACGGTAATGCGCGTCAGAACATAATCCAAATATGTTGCGGTGTTTTTGCCCGGACGAATGCCCGGTATAAAACCGCCATTACGCTTCAAATTATCGGCTGTCTCTTCAGGATTGAACACCACAGCGGTGTAAAAGAAACAGAAGAATATAATGCCAAGGGCATAAAGCGTCATGTAAAGCGGCTGACCATGTTGCAAAGTCTGGTTAAGTCCCTGCAAAATTGAGCCCCATGTTGTCGAGGTATCAAGATTATTGCCCGCAAATTGCGTAACGGTAAGTGGCGCAAGCAAAAGGGATGAAGCAAAAATTGGCGGAATAACACCTGCTGTATTTACCTTAAGCGGCAAATGCGAACGATCAGCCTGCATACCACCGCGCTGCTGAGCGCGCTTGGGATATTGGATCAAAACACGCCTTTGCGCGCGCTCCATGAAGGAGATAAAGATAATCAGGCCGACAATCATCAATATGATGCCGATGATAAGGTAAGCCGGAACAGTACCCTCTTGGCCCTGACTAAACATTTGCGCAACAAAGGTCGGCATTTGTGAGACAATACCGGCCATGATGATTAAGGAAATACCATTACCAATTCCGCGGCTAGTGATCTGCTCACCCAGCCACATTAGGAACATGGTGCCGCCAACCAGCGAGATAACCGCGCCAATGCGGAAAGTAATGCCGGGATTAACAACCGCAGCAATACCTTGCGAAGATGCAAATGTTTCCAAACCCTGTGCAATAAAATAGCCCTGCACCATGGTAAGGCCTACCGTACCATAGCGCGTATATTGGTTAAGTTTTTTGCGGCCGCTTTCACCCTCTTTCTTAATCGCTGCGAGGGTGGGCGACAATGCTGCACCAAGCTGGACCACGATAGAGGCGGTAATATAAGGCATAACCCCGAGGGCAATAAGGCTCATCCGCTCAAGTGAGCCGCCAGAAAACGCATTAAATATATCAGTAACGCCGCCCTGGGTTTGTTGCGCAAGTTCGGCCAATGCAGTCGGGTTGACACCAGGCAGTGGCACATAGCTAAGCAGGCGGAATATAACCAGAGCACCCAGAGTAAACCAGATACGGTTGCGCAACTCTGTGGCTTGCGAAAATTTCGCTAAGCTAAAATTGGCGGCGGGACTATCAGCGCGCGATGCCATGAACATTACCTCTTTTGTCAACCGGTGCAGCTATCACCGATGGGATTATTCTGTCATTGCTGCTGCCCATCAAAGAGCAGACAACAATGAGTAAGAATACCATATCGGCATAACTGGCCGATATGACAAGCCATAAGGCTTATTCCGCGTCAGCTTTTGCTTTTTTGGTGATAACTTCAACGCTGCCACCGGCTTTTTCAACAGCCGCAACAGCACCTTTAGATGCGCCAGCTACTGAAAATTTGATTTTGGCATTAATTTCGCCTTTGGCCAGCAGACGCACACCGTCTTTACCGCCACGCGCCAAACCAGCAGCTTTTAACGCCGCATGGTCAACAGTGCCTTTAATATCTAGCTTGCCAGCATCAATCATCTTCTGGACCATGCCCAAATTGACTTCTGCATAATCCTTACCGAAAGGATTGTTAAAGCCGCGCTTTGGCATACGCATATGAAGTGGCATTTGGCCGCCTTCAAAACCTTTAATAGCAACACCGGAACGGCTTTTTTGGCCTTTTTGGCCGCGGCCACCAGTTTTGCCTTTGCCAGAACCAATGCCCCGGCCAATACGCATACGGCCCTTACGGGCGCCATCATTATCATTAATTTCGTTAAGTTTCATGTCTGTACTCGCTCTCGCTTTTGTCGCACATAAATGGCGCTAACCAAGATGGTCGCGCCATTTATAATTTATTCGACGATTTCTACCATATGGCTAACACTTTTAATCATGCCGCGAATTGCAGGCGTGTCTTCCAGTTCAACCGTCTTATGCATCTTATTCAGTCCCAAACCAATCAGCGTTTTGCGCTGAGAGGCTGGACGACGAATAGGTGAACCCACCTGTTTGATTTTTACTGTTTTTGTAGCCGCTTTCGCCATGCCCTATACTCCAGACTTTATTCGACCAGCGCTTCAGCGTCGGCTTTGGCCTCTGCTTCACTCGCACCGCCACGGCCCAGCAGATCGGCAACTTTTTTGCCGCGACGCTGTGCCACCGATTTAGGGCTGGTTTGTTCACCCAGTGCCTCAAAAGTGGCGCGGATCATGTTATACGGATTAGATGTTCCAACCGATTTGGTCACAACATCAGCAACGCCAAGGCTCTCAAAGACGGCGCGCATTGGGCCGCCAGCAATGATGCCGGTACCTGGAGGCGCTGAACGCACGGTCACTTTACCAGCGCCAAAACGGCCTTTGCCATCATGGTGCAATGTGCGGCCTTCCTTCAAAGGAACGCGGATCATTTTCTTTTTTGCAGCAGCCGTCGCCTTGGTTATGGCCTCAGGTACCTCACGGGCTTTACCATGACCAAAGCCTACACGGCCCGTGCCATCACCAACCACAACCAATGCAGCAAAACCAAAGCGCTTACCGCCCTTAACTGTCTTGGATACGCGGTTAATATGGACCAGCTTTTCGATCAGATCGTCGCCCTTGTCCTCATCGCGCTTGTTGCGATCATTACGGCGACCACGGCCACCACCGCGATCATTGCCGCCGCGACCACCACCGCGATTACCGCGTGGTTTATTTTCCTGAGCCGCAGGAGCCGCCGGAGCAGCTTGCTCAGCACTCTGATTGGCAGCGGCTTCCGGTGTGTACGTCTCATCTGCCATCATCAAAACTCCAATCCGCCTTCACGGGCGGCATCAGCCAGCGCCTTAACGCGGCCATGATAAAGAAATCCACCACGGTCAAAAACAACGGTTGTAACGCCCGCTTTTTTCGCAGCAGCAGCAATATTCTTGCCAACCTTTGCAGCGGCATCACAGGTTGCGCCAGCGCTTTTCGCGCCTTTTTCCAGCGATGAAGCAGAGGCCAGTGTCTTACCGGCAGCATCATCAATGATCTGCGCATAAATATGACGACCAGTACGGTGGATCGACAAACGCGCACGGCCACCGCCCTGTTTGCGGAGCATGGTGCGAACGCGCTGACGGCGTTTTTCGAATAAAGAAAGTTTCGCCATGGCTTACTTCTTCTTTCCTTCTTTGCGGAAGATATACTCACCGCGATATTTAATACCCTTGCCTTTATAAGGCTCCGGCTTGCGCCAGCGGCGGATTTCAGCAGCGACCTGACCAACTTGCTGCTTATCCATACCGAATATTTCAACAGTGGTCTGATCGGGTGTCTTGATTTCAATACCTTCAGGGATAGCGAAATCTACATCATGGCTATAGCCAAGCTGCATATTCAGCGTTTTGCCCTGAACTTTGGCACGATAACCAACACCGT
>CAZAHS010000037.1:0-14251 GCA_964484855.1 uncultured Sphingomonadaceae bacterium
GAATGGAGCCAAATATGTCAGAGAAAACCATCAAAAAAGCCAAATTGCTGATCGTGGGTTCAGGGCCAGCGGGCTATACCGCCGCCGTTTATGCCGCGCGCGCCAATTTAGACCCTGTGCTGGTAACCGGGTTGGAAGCGGGCGGGCAGCTCACCACCACCACCGATGTTGATAATTGGCCAGGCGATAATGACGGCGTGCAAGGCCCGGAATTGATGGACCGCATGCGCAAACATGCCGAGCGTTTTGAAACAGAAATTATCTCTGACCATATTCACAATGTTGACTTGTCACAGCGGCCCTTTGTGCTGACCGGCGACGCAGGGGAGTATCAGGCCGATGCCGTGATTATCGCGACAGGAGCGAGCGCCAAATATCTGGGCCTGCCATCAGAGCAAGCCTTTATGGGCCGCGGTGTTTCTGCCTGCGCGACATGTGACGGCTTTTTCTACCGTAATAAACCCGTTGCGGTTATTGGCGGCGGTAATACAGCGGTTGAGGAAGCATTATATCTTGCCAATATCGCCAGCCATGTGACTTTGGTGCATCGGCGTGACAGTTTGAAAGCGGAAAAAATCCTGCAAAAGAAACTGTTTGAGCGCGAAAAAGAAGGTAAGGTCACCATTGTCTGGGATCATAATTTGGAAGAGGTATTGGGCGATGATGCAGGGGTCACCAGCCTGAAACTGACCAGCACAAAAGATGATAGCCACCAGATTATTGATGTGCACGGCGTTTTCATTGCCATTGGCCACACCCCCAATACCGGCCTTTTTGCCGATCAACTGGATATGAAAGGCGGTTATATCACCGTCAAAGGCGGCGCAGAAGGCAATGCGACACAGACCAGCATTCCCGGCATCTATGCCTGCGGCGATGTGATGGACCATATCTATCGGCAAGCCATCACCTCAGCCGGAACCGGCTGCATGGCTGCGCTGGATGCCGAAAAGTTTCTGGACGGGTTGGAATAGTGCTGGCCGGTTTTGCTAATGCAGTATCAATGGCAAGTCCGTTCGTGGTGCGCTTGCCTTACGATGTTTCTGAATATGGTGAATCATCGATAATCGCCCTTCGACAAGCTCAGGACTAACGGAGTTGGGCGGCACAATAACAAAACCGCTAGTGGTGAGCCTGTCGAACCATGTCTGTCAGCATTGCGTAATATCGAGAGACGCCCTTCGACAAGCTCAGGACTAACGGAGTTAGGCTAACGGTTTTTTGCGTATATTCAAACAGATTCGCCGCGTTTAACCAGCGCCATAACCCCCGCAATATCCGCATCGCTCAAGCCATAATCATCGCGCGCTGAGGCCTCGGAAATATAACCGCGTGCCAAATCGCGTTTGACCAGTTCCGGGTCGCGGTCTTTGGGGTCGCCATAGCCGCCGCCGCCGGGAAAGCCTAAACGCACCATGCGCTCTGGCGGCACTGCCTGTTTGCCCTTGCCCCTTAAAGGCGAACCATCGTCAAGCGCGATGCTCGTCGGCGCACCGTCCTTGCCCTGATGCCGCCCACGCGCCGGATGATGCACGCGGTCAAACATGGCGGAGAAATCACATTCATGGCCCTGAGCTGCCGCAACATCCATATATTGGCCCAGCCCGCCGCGATATTGCCCTGCGCCGCCGCTATCTTCCCGCAATTCCTTGCGCCAGATAATCACTGGACCGGCATGTTCGGTGGCCTCTACCGGCATGGTCATCACGCCTGACGGAAAGGCAGTAGCATTCAGCCCGTCCAGCATTGGCCGTGCGCCTGCGCCGCCGGAATTAAAGGTCAGCACCTCTGCATTAACAGCCCGATTATTGGCGGGTCGGTCACGGCGCGGACGCAGGGAAAGCTGGAAATTGCACAATGTCCCTGCCCCTTCGGCAGGCACAGTTTGCGGCAAAATCTGGTCTAGCGCACCGTAAACGGTATCGGGCAGCATATGGCCGATAATATGGCGCAGCGCGACCGGCGCAGGGTGCGGCGCGTTGACAATGCTGCCAATCGGCGCAGTAATCACAAAGGGCGCGAGTGAAGCGGCATTATTGGGAATATCTGGCGCAATCGCGCATTTTAGCGCATAGCAAGCATAGGCCTCTGTATAGACCATCGGCACGTTAATGCCTTTTGCATCAACCGGTGATGATCCGGCAAAATCGCACAATATCTGGTCTTTTTCAATTGTGACAGTGGCCCGCAAAGTGATGGGGCTATGATAGCCATCAATCACCATCTCACCGCTTGCCTTACCCGTTTTTAGCGCGTTGATTTTCGCCAGCGTGGCGCTGCGCGAATTGCCCAATATGAAGGCCGAAATATCTGCCAAGCCATCAAGCGCAAATTCGCGCATCATTTCGATCAGCCTTTTATGGCCAATCTCGTTACAATTGGCGAGTGCATAAATATCGCCTACCACTTGGTCCGGCTCGCGTACATTGGCGCGCACCATGGCGACCAGCATCTGGTTCACCGCGCCCTGATCGGCAAATTTCATGATCGGGATATATAATCCCTCTTCATAAACCGAATTGGCATCTGCAGTGAAACCAATGCCGCCAATATCCACCACATGCGCAGTGCAAGCAAAAAAGCCGATCAGCGCGCCTTTATGAAAGCTGGGCGTGACGATGGTGATATCGTGCAAATGGCCCGTGCCCTGCCATGGATCATTGGTGATATAGACATCGCCATCGGCCATATTGTCATAGCCAATGCGCCGAATAAAATGCGCAACAGCCGCCGCCATGGCGTTCACATGGCCGGGCGTGCCGGTGACCGCCTGTGCAAGCATATTGCCCGCATGGTCATACACGCCGGCCGACAAATCCCCTGCCTCTCTTACAGAGGTGGAAAATGCCGTGCGAATAAGCGCCTGAGCCTGCTCCTCGACGATAGAAATCAGCCGGTTCCACATTATCTGATGCTGCACATTATCCGCGCCCTGCGTCATGGCTGCTGCTCCTTCAAAGTTACCGCGATACAGCCATCTTCAAGGCATAAAGCGCTGCGGCTGGCCGGTATGATGATGGTCGTTTCATCTTCGGCTATAATTGCGGGGCCAGCAAGTTGCTGCCCAGCCTTAAGCGCGGAACGATGATATATTTTCGCCTGCACTTCATTGCCCAATGCCGCGTCAAAAAGCAGCCGCTCCGCTGCAGCCTTTGCCGCTATTGAAGCAGGCATATCTGGCATTTGTTGCGCCATTTCCTTGGCAGATAGAGTCTTGATATTCTGGGCCTTGGGTGTTTGGGCATTCACTGACCAGATCGTAATCTCAACATCCATACCATCAACCGGACGCCCGAATAAATTGCTATATTCCGCTTCAAATACTGCTTTATATTGGGCGGCATCTGGCGCGGCTATCTGGTCTGGCGAAAGCGGCACCGGTATCTCCCACCCCTGCCCGACATAGCGCATATAGGCGCGGCATTGGCTGATAATATCTGCATCCACGTCACAAGAGCGCACAAAATTCCGCGCCTCCTCTTCCAGATCGGCAAATAGGGTTTTTACGGTCTGCGCATCAAAATCGCTTAGCCGCATATAGATGCTGCGCGTTGCCTCAAAACCAAAGGGCGCACGCAAAAAGCCAACCGCCGAGCCAACGCCGGCAGAGGGCGGGATGATAAGACGGCCCACACCCAGTTTCTCACATAATCGACCAGCATGAAGCGGCGCAGCGCCGCCAAAGGCAATCATGGTATAATCGGCCAGATCCTCGCCATTTTCCACCGCATGAACCCGCGCGGCATTGGCCATATTCTCATCCACCATCTCGGCCACGCCAAAGGCGGCTGTGACGGCATCCATCGCCAATTGGGTGCCGATTTCACTGTCCATTGCTTTGCCAGCAGCCTTGGCATCCAGCACGATACTGCCCCCTGCAAAATTATCCGCATCCAGCTTACCAAGCAGCAAATCCGCATCGGTTACAGCCGGCCGCGCGCCGCCGCGACCATAGCATGCCGGCCCTGGCTCTGACCCCGCCGATTGCGGGCCAACGCGTATTTGATTCATGCCATCAACATGCGCCAATGACCCGCCCCCTGCGCCAATTTCCACCATATCGATAACCGGAATGGAAATCGGCATGCCAGAGCCTTTTTTGAAGCGGTAACTGCGCGCCACTTCAAACACCCGCGCGGTTTTGGGTTGCTGATCGCGGATCAAGCAGATTTTCGCCGTGGTGCCGCCCATATCAAAACTTAATACGCGGCCCAAGTCATGCCGCGCGGCAATATCGGCGGCAAAAATTGCGCCGCCCGCTGGGCCGGATTCGACCAGCCGCACGGGGAATTCTGCCGCATCGTCCAGCGCCATAATACCGCCGCCGCTGTGCATCATGAAGATAGAGCCGGTCATGCCATTGTCAGCAAAACGCGCTTTAAGTCGCCCTAAATAGCTTTTCATTTGCGGCTTAATATAGGCATTGGCGACTGTGGTGTTAAACCGCTCATATTCGCGCATTTGCGGGCTAACTTCGCTGGATAATGACAGCATGGCATCAGGCATTTTGCGCGCCAGAATATCGGCTATCATGCGTTCATGCACATTATTGGCATAGCCATGGATCAGGCCGATGGCGATGCTGTCATAGCCCGCGATGATCAGCCGTTCAGCCAGCGCCTCAACCTCTTTGGCGTCCAGCGGCACCAGCACGCTACCTTGCGCATCCACGCGCTCATTCACCGTATAACGCTGCTGGCGCGGCAATAACGGTTCGGGCAATATCAGATTAAGATCATATTGCTCAAAACGCGATTCTGTGCGCATTTCGATAACATCACGAAAACCTTGTGTGGTGATAAGCGCGGTTTTTGCGCCGCGCCGCTCAATCAGGGCATTGGTGGCCAAAGTGGTGCCGTGAATAACCTGCTGAATATCCGCAGGTACGCAGCCTGCAAGTGCGCAAACCTGATGCATTCCGTCCAATATCGCATCTTCCGGCGCGCCATAGCTGGTCAATATCTTAGTAGAATATTGCTCCATTTCGCCTGCTTCGCCATCCGCGCCCACGCGCTCCAGCACAATATCGGTAAATGTGCCGCCAATATCGACACCCATGCGCAGGGAAGGATTTTTTGTATCAGAAACCGGTTCAGCCATAATGCAATCTGGCTATTCTAAACCCGCTATAAAGCCAAGTTATTTGCTTGCCTTTTTGCCAAGCCTGCGCATTATTCGCGCATTATAAATATAACAGGATCAAAGATATGGTCCATTAAGAGGGTCGCATAATGATTATCATCTCACGCATATTGGTCGGCGCGGTCGGGCTACTTTTTGCCTATATGGCGGCAGGGTTCTTGCTCAACACACAGGCCGAAGCCAATAATGTTGGCATAACGGCTTTGTCTGTTCAGGGCTATGCCACGGTCAGAGCAGATATAGGCGGCTTTTTTGCCTTTTGCGGCGGCCTATGCCTTTATGGGGCCGCCACCAAAAGCACCCGTATATTGTGGCCAGTTATATTACTGGTTGCCCTTGCTTTTGCTGGCCGCGCACTCAGCCTATTGCTCAGCGGCCCAGGTGAGATGTTTTATGTGCCCATGGTGGCCGAAGCGGTTATTATCGCCATATTATATTGGGCACGCCTGTTATGGCGGCGCAGCGAGAAACGTTTCGGCCTGTCATGAGCGATATTTTGGTCCAGTCAGCAAGTTAATAAGGCGAGAAGCTAAATACCCTCAACCATCACGCGGGTATCAGGCACAAAATTAACCTGCGGCAATTCCAGTTTTGGATAGGCCATGCGGCGCAGGCTCTTCAATGCCGCCACAATCGCACCCTCCTGCCAGCCAGGCAGTGATGATAATTGGTCACCAACAACAAAAAATACAGGGTCGCTAAGCTTGCCATTTTTATCATAAATGCCGGAACCTTGTGACAGGTCATTAAAATGCTGCACTGCATTGGCTGTTGGTATAACCTGCCATTGCGCCCAACCGCCCTTAATATACGGCATATTCTGCCAAGCGATAGCAACACCATCATGCAAGCCGTCACCAAATTCCTGACCAAATTTTCGCGCGCCGCTACGCGCATAATCCAGCCGTTCCTGCACGCTTTTGGTGCCCCAGCGATATGCAATATTGCTGAAATTATAAGCGCCTGTAAGCACACCCTTTTGGTCATGATAACCAGTGGACGGATACCAGATTTGCGCCATATCCGGATCATCTTTCATACGCGCAACTTTACCGCGAAATGTCTGTAAGTCGCGAGTCATTTTCAAATGCCAGTCAGCGCTCTGCCGTCCACGTTGGGGCAGGAAATATTCGTTGGGCAATCGGCCCTTCATCATGCGCGTCATCAAATAGCGATGATTGCCATTTTTCAAAAATTGCTCTGGCGGGATACCAGCACAAAAGCGCATGATTCTGGGGCTGCCCATAGGGTCCATAATCTTAACGCCGGTAAGTGTTTCCATTGCCAGCTTTGTCGGCCCGGCTTCTTCACGCCCGCCGCGCTCTAACATAGAATACATCATCTCGCGCGGACTGTTAAAACCGGCATAAGAGGTATCCCATCCGGCTTCTTGCGCACGCTGATCGACCGCCATGTGATCGGCATAGTCACGGGCAATTGCAGAATGGGACTGCCAGCCTGTTTTAGCGCTAAACCCCTAGCGCGCACTAAGGCCTGTGCAAATGATGCGGGTATATTGGGGGATATTGCGCGGGAATAGATGCCAGAGAATTTTAAACCAGGCGTCTTATCTGCGGCAAGTTCGCGCCATAATTTCAGCCATCGGCCCTGCCGGAACCATTGGGCGTAAAGCCCTTTGGCATCAAAACTCAGCGTTGCATTTCCTGATGCGCCTGAAATCACCAGTTTTTTGCCGCTAGCACGAATTTTATGATTAATCGCAATGCCCCAATGCATATTATTCATGCCGCGCGATGGCATCTCTGCAAGCAAGAAGAATTTATCCATATCGCCGCCCAAAGGCATGTTGGCGCAATCAATAAAATGCGGATTAATTTGCGGGTATTTTGCCGCAAGCGCTCTTACCGGACCAGATTCGTCCCCGATACGCAAATGCCCATAAGCGCGCCCATCCCAATCAGGTTCAGGAATATGGGTGTAGCTATCGACTTTTGTTCTGCCATGCCGCGATCTGCCAGCACGTCTAGCATCGTCATAACAACCGCTGATGAATCGAACCCTGCGCTTAAATGCGCGGCAGGAATATTATCTTGCGGCATATACTCGCTAACCGCATCCTTTAGCAGCGCATTGGCAGCCTCCACATAATCTTGATCGTTTTTAAAGCGTATTTCGGGCGCTTCCCGCAGATTAAAAAACGCGTGAGTTTGCTGTTGCTCAGCAGTGAATTTGACGAGGGTTCCAGACCTTATATAGGCTAAGCCTTCATAATAGCAGCCGGGATTGATTTCATAGTTCAGCATCATTGCGTCGGCAACTTTATGCTCATCCAATTTGCGCGGAACATCACCATAAGCAAATAGGCCTTTGGGCATGGTGGCAATGGCAACCCTGTCATCTGTTTCATGATAATATAAGGGCGGGGCATCGGTTGGCGAGCGGATAGCAACAACCATATTGCGCGCATTATCGCTTATTATTGCGGCATATGCCCCTTCCAAATGCGCGGCCGCCTGCTCCTCCCATTTTTGCCACGCCGCAAGAAACAAAGCGCTGTCCGGCATGGTCTTTAGACGGCTGCCATCAATGCCTATTTTGGCCGCCAATTCAGCACGTTAGAGAATGTGCCCAGAAAAAACAGCCGACCAGCGCCCCGCGACAATCGGTTGCCGTTCAAATCGGTCTTGCGGGAAAAAACCGCCCTGATGCGTCCAGCAAAATCCTGTGGAATCTATTATGCGGGTATTTGCGGATTGCGGGCCATAGATTTTCAGCGCGTTGGTTACACGCTGCAAATTATCCCGCGATATACCGTTATTTTTTCGATCAAATATAGCTGCAATGGCAGTCATTGGTCCCTCATATTTTGTGATCGATAAGTTAATTAAACGGGAAACGCCAATATCTAAGACACTTTATATGCGCAGTATCTAATGCGCTGCACCGCATATGCATATAATATCTTGATATAAATATATGTTAGTTAGAATATTTGCGCGCCAAATAAGCCGTTGAAACATAGCCGCAAAGCCATGCGCGCATCTTTATATTGGGGAAAATATGCCATGCTGGTGTCGGGAAATCGGGGCGCGACCAAAAGCTGCGTTGAGCATAATCATGGTGCCAATCCAGCATCACACCAAAACGCGCCAATAACGGCTTTACACCTTTATTCTGCAGGGCCAGCCGTGCAATCTGATGGGCTATATCGTCCGGCAAACTTCCTTCAAAGACCTGCTCACAATGCTGAAGACTGGCCAGCAGGGCCGTTTTACAGGAAAAGCGTTCAGCCATATCGAGCAATGCGCCAAGCCTCTCACTGTCAATCCGCCGACAAATAAAGCTCAGATCAATGAGCCATTTCAGGCGTGACCAATAATCCATCGCACCATGCATGATTATGTAGAACATGCCCGCCACGCCATCGACCGTGATAAATTCACCAGCGGCTGTTTCACTGCGCACCAGCGCAGAAAAACCCGATGGCCGACATATAAAAGACGCCGGTGCATCTCTATCTGCTGGCCAAACTGACCATCATAAAACATAGCATCTTTCGCTAGGCCGCTGCGGAAATGACGCACATTGCTGATATCGGCGGTGCGGGTTGTTGCTGCTTTAAAACCGCCCTTTTGCATTATATCCAAAGCGGCGTCTGCATCCGAAGGCCGGACCAAAATATCAATATCCTTAGACTGCCGCGCCCCGGCAAAGGGATAAAGAGTGCCCGCAATGCCCTGCCCTTTTAAGCCCCAAAACGGCATACCGTTTTTTGAGAAAATGTCTGTTAAGCGAGCGTGCACACTCTTTTGCTGCAATTCGCGCATCAAATTTTGTTTGTGTAGCGCTTTAATAGCGCTGAGAGCGTCATCCGTAAGATGTTCGTCGCTTTCATCAGAAATATTATAATGCGCAAGGATTGCGCCCATACGGTGGCGAGCTTGCGCAAAACCTATAATGTGAGACGAAATTTCTGAGGCTGGCTGCTGCCGCGAAAGCCCTATTGCCGGCCTAACTGCCCTAATAAGTTCTCGCAAAACATAATTTTGGTCTGCACTCCTGTGGTTGTCACAAACATTATCTACTTGTAAAATAATATCTCTGACATTCTGAATTTGTAGGATTTTACGCCGTAAATTCGCAATGCTAGCCTATGATGCTGGAAATGATAGAAATTTTGCAGATGCTGCTGATAACAACAGACCATCATTAGCATATTGCTTAATCTGTCTTGCGACAAGCACAGCACATCATAAAAAGCGTCCCGTTTTGTGACTTTCGTGACAAACATCACAAATCTGTAACAATCATGGCATAGCAGACAAATTGCCGCGAACCGTTACATAGCTTTACGCAGAAAATGTAGTTAGATATTATGAACCAACGCGTCAAACCACCTCGTAATTTAGAGCCGAGCAACATAACCACTGCCGATAGCGATGATATGGCAATATTGCTTTCCCAAGGATATAGTCCGCACGTGTTAGATATTACCAGCGATACAACGGCAAAGATCCGCCACAAAAAAACTAGCCGCGCTAGGCTGGCCATAGGTCTGGCCGTGCATGATGTGCTAGCTATTGCGGCGGCTTTTACTATTGCAAGTTTTTTCCGTCTCGGCCTTATGAGCAACGCACAGCTTTATGATCTGCTAATGGTCAGCATTCCTATTTATCTGGGCATTGCATTTAACATGCGCGCTTATGGTATAAATGCTCTGGGCAGTTTTTGGACGAGTTATTCCCGCTCTGCCGCGGCGCTAATATTCACACTCAGTGCCATGCTGTTGACGATGTTTTTTCTTAAAGCCAGCGCGGAATATTCCCGCGTTATCTTTGGCTTAGGCACCGTGATATCTCTCGCTATGTTATTTGCTGGGCGCTGGCTAATGTCAACATTGTCCAAAAAGCTGCTGGGCGATAACCCTATGGCAGAGATACGCATTGCCGATGGTGTGACTTTGCATCACAGCGCTGATGCCCCGGTTATCGATGCCGATGCAATGCAATTGGTACCAGATTTAAGCGACCCTATTGTTATCCAAAGACTGGGTATTTTAACGCATAATATGGACAGAGTTATCGTCCATTGCACGCTGGACAAACGGCAAAGTTGGGCCGCCGTTTTGAAAACTCTGGATATTTATGCAGAGATTATTACTCCCGAATTGAAAGAATTGGCCCCTATTGCCGTTAACCGGCGCGATGGCCAAATTGCTCTGATGGTCTCGCAAGGCCCGCTGAAATGGAATGAGCGTCTGAGCAAACGTATTTTTGATATTGTCTTTGCGCTCATTGCCATCCCCGTTCTTGCCCTGCCCATGTTGATTGTCGCTATTGCGATAAAAATTGAATCGCGTGGACCTATATTGTTTACGCAAAAGCGTATCGGGCTAGGCAACCGGCCATTTAATATTTTGAAATTCCGCAGCATGCGCGCTGAACAGTCAGATGCCAGCGGCACACGCTCTACTGGCCGTGATGATGACCGAATTACCCGCATTGGCGCGTTTATTCGAAAAACCAGCATTGATGAACTGCCCCAACTTTTTAATGTTTTGGTGGGCAGTATGAGCGTGGTTGGGCCGCGCCCCCATGCCATCGGCTCGCGCGCAGAAAATATGCTGTTTTGGGATATTGATGAACGTTATTGGCACCGCCACGCCATCAAACCAGGCTTGACAGGCCTAGCGCAGATATTGGGCTTTCGCGGCGCAACGGAAAAGCGCGCTGATCTGGAAGATCGCTTGCAAGCTGATTTGGATTACCGCGCTGACTGGTCCTTGTGGAATGATATTAAAATCATCCTGCTCACCTTCCGTGTACTGGTTCACCGCAACGCATTTTAATTTGGCACGCCGGGCTGCACAACAATTCACCCTATAGAAAATAAATGATATGAAAGCGCACTCCACCACCCTGCCCGATGTGATTTTAATCGCGCCGCAAAAACATGGCGATGACCGCGGCTATTTTAGCGAAACCTTTCGCGATAGCTGGTTCCGCGAGCATGTGGCGGATATTGGCTTTGTTCAAGATAATCATTCTTTAAGCGCAGAAACAGGCACATTGCGCGGCCTGCATTTCCAAACCCCGCCTCATGCGCAGGGCAAGCTGGTGCGCTGCATTGCCGGCGCAATATGGGATGTTGCGGTCGATATCCGTAAAGGGTCGGCACATTATGGCCAATGGGCAGCAGCCGAATTAACCGCCGAAAATGGCCATCAGCTCTATATTCCGCCGGGTTTTGCCCATGGTTTTGTGACGCTGGTTCCTGCAACACAGGTTATCTATAAATGCACCGATTATTATGCGCCGGATTGTGATGCAGGGCTGCGCTGGGATGATCCGGATATTGCCTTGCCATGGCCGCTTGATGGCATAAAGCCGACCCTATCCGCTAAAGATGACGTGCAGCCCTTATTGGCAAATTTTGACAGCCCGTTTTAACAGACCTGCATATCACAATATCAAGGTGACTTGCGCCATTAACTGGGTTAGCGAAACGCATCACGGCAATGAAGACGTAAGAGGGATGAGGATGACAGCCACACGCAGAATATTGGTTACGGGCGGCGCGGGTTTTATCGGCTCTGCGCTTGTGCGTCATCTTATAAGCGAAACACCGCACCATGTGCATGTCATTGACGCGCTTACCTATGCTGGCAATCTGGCCTCTTTATCGGCGGTTAGCGATAATCCGCGCTATGGTTTCTCCAAAATTGATATTTGTGACCGTGAACAGATCGCCGCTGCAATAGCCGCGTTCCAGCCTGACACTATCATGCATTTGGCCGCCGAAAGCCATGTTGACCGCTCCATTGATGGTCCCGCTGGCTTTATACAAACCAATTTGGTGGGCACTTTCACCATGCTGGATGCCGCTCTGGCTTATTGGAAAGCGCTGGACGATGCGGCGCAGAAGGCATTTCGCTTTCACCATATTTCCACCGATGAAGTATTTGGCGCATTGGGCGATAGCGGCTTTTTCACCGAAGAAACCGCTTATGACCCGCGTTCGCCCTATTCTGCTTCAAAAGCAGGGTCCGACCATTTGGTCAGCGCATGGTATCATACTTATGGCCTGCCCGTTGTCATCACAAACTGCTCGAACAATTATGGCCCCTATCACTTTCCTGAAAAGCTGATTCCGCTGGTCATTATCAAAAGTCTGGCGGGGGAGCCGTTGCCGGTTTATGGCGATGGCAGCAATGTACGCGATTGGCTTTATGTAGATGACCATGTACGCGCAATGCTGGCGGTTGTTGATGGCGGCAATGTGGGCGAAAGCTATATGGTCGGCGGCAATTCTGAAAAGACCAATTTGCAAGTTGTTGAAACCATTTGCGACACATTGGACCAGCTACGCCCGCGCAGTGACGGCAAAGCATATCGCGAGCAAATAACCTTTGTGACCGACCGGCCCGGCCATGATTTTCGCTATGCCATTGATGCCAGCAAACTGAAAAACGAATTGGGTTGGGAACCGGCTGAAACCTTTGAAACCGGCATGGCTCGCACCATCCAATGGTATTTGGATAATGAAAAATGGTGGCAGGACATTCTTTCAGGTGATTATCGCGGTCAGCGACTGGGCACAGGCGAGTGAACGGCCTGCATATTCTGTTAACCGGCGGTAGCGGCCAAGTGGGGCGCTGTGTGCAGTCCCTGTCTTGGGCCAATAATGTGGCCATAGACGCGCCCGATAGTGCGGCATTTAATATGGCCGATGGCACGGCAATGCAGGCCTATTTGCGCGGCACATCATATGATGCAATCATCAATTGCGGGGCCTATACTGCGGTTGATAAGGCTGAGGGTGAGCCTGATCTGGCCATGGCAATAAACGGCGCAGCGCCAGGCATATTGGCAGACTATGCCCAGCAACATGATATTCCGCTGCTGCATGTTTCAACCGATTATGTCTTTGATGGCGCTAAATCTGCGCCCTATATCGAAGAGGATGCAGTTGGACCGCTTGGCATATATGGCCGCAGCAAATTGGCTGGTGAGGAGGCTGTAACAGCCAGCAATGCCCGCGCGATCATTCTGCGTACGGCATGGGTGCTTAGCCCGCATGGTCATAATTTTCTAAAAACCATGCTGCGATTAGGCGCAGAGCGCGATAGCCTGTCCGTCGTCGCGGATCAGCATGGTAACCCCACATCCGCGCATGATATCGCCCTTGCCTTGCAATCACTGCTGAGCGCAATGTTGAACGATAAAGCGGCGCGCGGTATTTATCACTTCGTCAATCATGGTGATGCAAGCTGGCATGATCTGGCTGCCTATATTTTCAAGAGCGTAAGCGCCAAGACGGGCAAAGCACCGCAGCTTAAAGCCATCGCCACATCAGCCTATCCCACACCAGCAAAACGCCCCGCCAATAGCCGCTTGGCAACAGGCAAGATTGCCAGAGATTTCGGCATAAAACCCCGTGACTGGCAAATAGCTATTGATGAAATATTGCACATTCTTTTGGGAGAAAAGACATGAGAGGGATTATATTGGCGGGCGGCACGGGTTCGCGCCTGCACCCCGCAACATTGGCCGTTAATAAGCAGCTACTGCCCGTTTATGACAAGCCGATGATTTATTATCCGCTATCGGTTCTCATGCTGGCGGGGATTAGGGAGATATTGATTATCTCTTCGCCGGAATATCTGGGCCGTTATAAGGAATTGTTCGGCAGCGGAGCGCAATTTGGGCTGGCCATTAGCTATGCCGTGCAGCCAAAGCCGGAGGGGCTGGCACAGGCATTCCATATTGGTGAAGACTTTATTGATGGCGGCCCGGCTGCGCTTATTTTGGGGGATAATCTCTATTTTGGCGCCGGTCTGCAAAACCTCTTAAACAATGCCATTGCCCGCAAAAACGCTGCAACCGTGTTCGGCTATCAGGTTGATGACCCCAAACGCTATGGCGTGGTTGAGCTGGACGATGAAGCGCGCGCCATTAGCATTGAGGAAAAGCCCGAAGCGCCCAAATCGGATATGGCTGTTACTGGCCTTTATTTCTATGATGAGCGCGTCACCGAATTGGCGCGGCAGGTTAAACCATCGCATCGCGGAGAGCTGGAGATTACCGATCTCAACCGCATGTATATGGAGGCGGGTGATCTGTATGTTGAGCAAATGGGGCGCGGCTAT
>CAZAHS010000038.1:0-14025 GCA_964484855.1 uncultured Sphingomonadaceae bacterium
AAAGCGTTACCCCTGCGCGCGGTGATGTGTTCGCTGAATTAGAGGCGATGCTGGTGCCGATGGGCTTTGCCGTTACGCGGTTTATTTCCGGCGCAGGTGACAGCAATCCTGATAATGGCGGGCCAGTGGAAAATCTGTTTGCCATTCGCAAGCCAGATGCGCCTTTATCACCCAAGCATTTCGCCTTTGCCGGGCATTTGGATGTGGTGCCAGAGGGCAAGGGCTGGGCAAGCGACGCCTATGAGCCGGAAATACGCGGCGATCTGCTTTATGGCCGCGGCGCGGTGGATATGAAGGGCAGCATTGCCGCCTTTGTGGCTGCTCTTAGCGATATTCCAGACAATGCCGGTACAATCAGCATGATTATCACCGGCGATGAGGAAGGCCCCGCAGTGCATGGCACCCGCGCCCTGATAGACCATATGCAGGCGCATGATGCCGTCCCTGATCTTTGCCTTGTGGGCGAACCAACCAGCGTCAACCGGCTTGGTGATATGGTGAAAATTGGGCGGCGCGGTTCGGTGAATATGTGGATCAGTACACATGGCACACAAGGCCATGTCGCCTATCCGCATCTGGCCGATAATCCGCTGCCCCGCCTTGTCAAAGCGCTTTCTGCAATAGAGGAAATAGAGCTGGATCAAGGCAGTGACTGGTTTCAAGCCAGCAATATAGAAATTACCGATCTGCATGTCGGCAACCCTGCGCATAATGTCATCCCCGAACGGGCCGAAGCGCGGATAAGTTGCCGGTTTAACGATCTGCATTGCGGGGATGATATTGTTGCGCGGGTAAAAGCCGCAGTGGAACCACATAGCGCGAGCGTGAAAGCGATTATATCGGGCGAGAGTTTTCTCACCCCGCCCGGTGATTTCTCCGCCATGATTGCAGCGGCCATTAAAGCCGAAACAGGAGTGGAAACCGAACTCTCCACAACTGGCGGCACATCGGATGCCCGTTTTTTGAGCAAAATCTGTCCGGTCATTGAATTTGGCCTGTGCAATGCCACCATGCATAAGGTGGATGAGGCCGTGGCTATTGCCGATTTGGATATGCTGACTCGCATTTATACGCGGCTCATCAAAAGCGCTTTTGCATAAGCTAAGCCCGATATGGACTGCTGCTTTCTACCACGCGATTATCGGCGGCGTTTCAGGATGATATAGAGCGCGCCATCACCGCCATGGCGCGGATGCGCATTGCGCACGGCGGCAATATTGCCCGCATGACGCGATGCCGACAACCAATCCTGCATAGCCCTGCGAATCGCCCCGCGCGGCCGACCATCTGTTCCAGGCGCAGCAGGGCGCGCTTTGCCCGTTATCAATAATATAACCCGCATCTGCGCAGCATGGGCCTGCGCCAAAGCGCCATCCATACGCGAATAGGCGGCTGACAAATTATGGCCATGTAAATCAACCGTCATATCAGGGGCCACTTGCCCTTTGTTCAGTCGGCGCTCCCAATGCCCGTCCAAATTGCCGCTGCGCTCAATTTTTGGCTGGCTTTCCAGCGTAAAGAAACCGCGATCTTTTGGCCGCTCTGCATGAAGACGCGCAGCACGCCTTTGGTCCAGCATTTGGGCAAAAGCTTCCTTGGTCGCGGGCATGCTTGCCGATATGGTAGAGGCCGAATGGCGCGGCGCGGCACTATCGCCAATATGCTGGGCGCGCGCAGTTATAAGGCCCCTATTTCTGGGCTGGGATACGCACTGCCCCTCATCATGGGACAAATGCCGTGCCAGGGTCTTTGCACTTGCAGGGCGTTTGGGCGCTAATGGTTCAACCGTTGCGACCAGTCTTTGCCAAAGCGCCGCCTCTTCTGACGATAAAGGCCGCCCGCTCATTGCTGGCTACTCATTATTGGCCACTCATTGCTGAAGAGCGGCTGCACTTTGTCCAGCTCGGCTTTGCTCGCTCTGCGCTTTCAGGCGGGCAAACGTGCCTTTTGGCACCAATATGACAGACTGGCCGCGCGCTGACATGCCGCCAGCAATGTTGCGCGCGCGCGTACCTGCACCCCAAAATGTATCAAATCTGTTTGGCCCTTTAATCGCACCGCCCGTATCTTGAGCGACCCATAAACCGGCAGGTTCGGGGCGATCCATGGCCAGCATAACCGGCGCGCCCATGGGCACATAGCGCGGATCAACTGCTACACTGTTATCCGCAGTCACAGGCCAGCCCAATGCCCCTAAAGGCCCTCCGCCTTTCAGTTCACGGAAAAATATATAGCTGGCATTACGCCGCATAAGTGCGCGGCCTTCTTCCGGATTGTCACGCAGCCATTGGATGATGCCTTCCAAATTGGCCTGTCCAGGCTCTAAACGCCCCTCATCTCGCAAAACACGGCCAATGCCGACATAATCATGCCCGTTCTGCCCGTCATAGCCAATGCGGATAACACTGCCATCAGGGGCTATTAGGCGACCTGAACCCTGTATCTGCAAAAAGAAAAATTCAATAGGGTCCGCGGCATAAGCCAGTTCAAGCCCGCGCCCGGCAAGTGCACCATCCTCAATCGCCGCGCGGTCCGCATAGCGCACCAAGCGGCCATTTTCGACGCGCCCCCGCACGCGCTTACCCTTCCACTCATCAGAAAACTGCCCAAGGTCAACCTCAACCAGATCGGATGGGCGGCGATAAACAGGGATAGTATTTTGCGCATTGGCAGCGCGTACACCGGCAATTTCCGGTTCAAAATATCCGGTTGCAAAGGCTTTACCATCGCCAATTTTCAGACTTTCAAAATAGCCTGTGAAAAAGGCAGCGGCATCATAGCCATCCCAATTGGCAGCAGCATCACAGGCCGCTTTCCAATCCTGCTTTTGTGTAAGGCCAGTGCGGTCATCGCGGTTTAGCAAAGATGGGCAACTGGTGCGAAATGCAGCCAGCGCATTTTGGGCATCCGCTACGCTTAGACGTTCGCTAAGAGGTACAGAGCCTGAGACCAATGTAATGGGCAGGCCAGAGGCTTTTTCTTGCGATGGGTCGACCGGTTCAATGCGTTCCCCATCCAGAAAAAGGTCTGATGGTTTTAGCGCAGAATAGCCCGTTGGCCGGTTTATTGCCGGCTGCTCTATACTGGTAACAGGCTCTTGCCTTAGCCTTGGCCGCTGCGCGGTATTTTCTGTTTGAGGCGATGGCGCAGGCGATGGCGCAGGCGATGGCGCATCAAGACCATCAACCCAAGGCGATTCCTGTGTGCTTCTAGCAGGTGCCGCTCCATTATCTGACCCGCTATCAGGTGAAGTGCGGGCCTGTGCTGCGGGCGGGATAATACCGGAACAGCCAATGAGCGAGAAAAATAATGTAGGTGCTGCCAGCGCAGCAAAAGACCGCATTGGCGTGCGCATGATTAGGCCTGATCGGTCTCGTCAAGCACCCAATCTGGCGCACTGTCATCCAAATTGCGCGAGAATGTCCATATATCATGGGTTTCAACTGCGTCGCTCACCGAACCGGCAATCAATTCACCCGCTTTATCACGAACAACCGATGCAATATCCGCATCAAAGCGCATGGTTATGCGGGCAATACGCCCCTGCAATTCTGCATCAACTATGGCCGCACGTTCAATGCGCACCAGACTGTTTTCCAACGTCTCGCCGCGTTCCTCACGCTGGTCAATCGCGGCTGTGAAGCTTTCATAAACATCATCATCGGTCAAATTGCGCAGATCATCGCGGTGGCCATTCCAGAAAGCTTCCAAAATCATGCCATAAGCTGTTTTTGCACCAATGATAAAACGCACAGGCTCAAAAGACCTATCGGCTGATGCTATGCGCTGCAAACCTTGCTCGGCTGCGCGCTCAATGCCCGGGCTCATTGACGTTACATTGTTCACATCATGCGGCGCATCCTGCTGATCTTGCGATTCGCCCTGTGCGTTGCCCGGTGCTGATTCTGGAATAGAACGGTCCATACGTCCAGATAGCGGGTCCTGTTCATGGCCCGTGCGCTTACCCAAAACGGAATAGAGACGCAGGCCCAAAAAGGCGGCGACCATGGCGAGAATGATAATTGTCGGTGTCACTATATCTTCCAAATCCGGTTCAAATCTTGTGTTGGCCTATGCAAAAACATGGGAGCCACATTGCGCCCACCCTGCTTTATGTATCAGCTATATGGGTTAGTTAACGTATATCCGTTATGAATAACAGTTAAATGCATTAGCCGTGGGTGATCCACTTCTTATAATAGGGCTGATTGGCAATAATACAAATTTTGCGTTGTAAATTGCGTGATATAAGACGGATTGCCAAATTTTAGCATCATCATATTTCCAGCAACAGCTATCTTTCATTATACCCTGCACAAGCTTGCAAGAGAAGGGCCTTGCTGCTACGCGCTGCACGATTTTATAAAGTTGGCCGGTAACGGCTTTCTGCAACATGCAGATAATAAGGAATGACAACATGGCCGATGACGGTACTATCAAATCTGACAATATAACAGCCAATGGCAGCGACACCGCACCCGCCGTCGGTATCATTTCCCAATATATTAAAGATATGTCGGTTGAGAATCCCAATGCTCCTGAATGTTATCAGTGGCAAAGCGCCCCAAATATTGACGTGCAGTTCAATATTGCCGTGCGCCAAATTGCCGATGACGCGCATGAGGTGGAGCTGAAAATCACAGCCGAGGCCAAGGCCGAGCAAGGCGCGATGTTTATTGTTGAGCTGGCCTATTGCGGGCTTATTGGCATGCGTAATGTGCCCGAGGATCAGGTGCGCCCGTTCCTTTATTCCGAAGCGCCGCGCATCATCTTCCCCTTTGCCCGTCGCATTTTGGCGGACGCGGTTCGCGATGCCGGTTTCCAGCCTTTGATGCTAGAACCTATAGATTTCCAAGCGCTATATGTACAACAGCTTGCCGAGCATGAAGCACAACAAGCAGCCGAAGGTGGCCCGCCTGCCGGGAACGCCTGACGCATAGCGGCTATCGGCAAATGAATCTGCTTAAAGCCACAGGCACAATAGGCGGTTTGACTTTGGTCAGCCGCCTATTTGGTTTTGTGCGCGATATTTTGATCGCCCGTATATTGGGTGCCGGACTGGCCGCCGATGCATGGCAATTGGCATTTCAAATGCCCAATATCTTTCGCCGCCTGTTCGCAGAGGGCGCATTTTCCATTGCCTTTGTGCCGCTTTTTAATCGCAAACTGGCCGATGATGAAGCCGCGCAAGATGATGGCGGCGAAAAACATATCGGCGCAGCGCAACATTTCGCTACTGAAGTCCTCTCTATATTCGTGCCGATATTGGTGTTTTTCAGCATCATCATGATGCTGGCCATGCCCTGGCTTATTTGGCTGTTTGACGATTTTGGCCAAGGCGGACGCAGCGGCCCCTATAGCGTTGCCTTGGCGCGTATCACCTTCCCCTATCTGGCGCTTATCAGCGTCACCACATTATTTTCCGGCATATTAAATTCGCTCAGCCGCTTTGCCGCCGCAGCATTTGCGCCGGTGCTGCTGAATATCTGCATGATTAGCGCTTTGCTTTATTCATTGGTCACAGATGGCGGCACGGACCCGCGCCAAACCGCTTATTATCTGGCATTTGCGGTCGCGTTTTCAGGACTGTTGCAAATGCTGTGGCTCTATTATTGGGCGCGGCGTGCAGGGTTTAATTTCCCCATCAAACTGCCGCGGCTGAGCAAAGATGTGCGCGAACTTGGCCTGCTGATCTTGCCTGCAACATTTGGCGCTGGCATTTACCAGATTAGCCGCGCCGTGGATCTGTTCTTTCTGGGCCGTCTTGATGAAGGCTCTTTCTCCATCATGGCCTATGCGGATCGGCTCAACCAATTGCCGCTGGGCATTATCGGCATTGCGCTGGGCACAGCGATTTTGCCTGCATTGTCACGCTTCATTGCCAAAGATGACCATCAGGGTGCATCGCATCTGCAAAGCAATGCCATAGAGCTGGCCATGCTGCTCACTTTGCCGGCAACATGTGCGCTGTTTATATTGTCCTTCCCGCTGGTTGCGGCCTTTTTTGTAGGCGGCAATTTCACTGTCGGCAATGCAACCATTGCTGGTTCCGTATTGTCTGCGCTGGTCATTGGCCTGCCTGCCTATGTGCTGATAAAGGTGTTGGTGCCCGGGTTTTTTGCCCGCAAAGACACGCGCACACCGGTCATCACCGCTGGCCTGTCTCTTATCATGAATATCATATTGAATATCGCTCTTATCCCCGTGCTGGGCATAGCCGGTGTTGCGCTGGCCGGTGCAATTAGTGCGTGGAGCAATACGTTAATGCTTTATGCTATGCTGCATTATCGCGGCCATTACCGCATGCCGGTTAAGCTGTTGCTGCGGCTGGTGCGCATTGCGCTGTCCGCCGCATTAATGGCAGGTGCGCTGCGCTTTGTGCTGCCTTATGGATTGCCTTATTATACCGGATCATTGATTGAACGGCTGATATCAATTGCAGTTTTGGTGCTGATTGGCGGCTTGGCCTATCTTATAACCGCATTGATAAGCGGCGCAATCAGCCGGCAGCGTATTCGCATATTGATGAAAGGGCGCTCCGGTGCCATTTAGCAGCATATTTCTCGGCCCCGCCGTAACCATGCTTTAGAAACGGACCAATTTATGCGTGTAGTCTCAGGTATCCAGCCAACTGGCAATTTGCATCTGGGCAATTATCTGGGTGCGATTAAAAAATGGGTCGCCCTACAGAATCAAAATGGCCAAAGTCAAAATGAGCAAGAAAAGACGCAATGCCTGTTCTTTTTGGCTGATTTGCATGCCATCACAGTGGCCAATGATCCGGCTGAATTAAGCGCCAACACCCGCGAAATGGCCGCCGCTTTAATCGCCAGCGGCATCGACCCAGATAAATCAATATTGTTTAATCAGGCGCGGGTTCCGGCACATGCAGAATTGGCGTGGCTATTATTCTGCACTGCGCGAATCGGTTGGCTCAACCGCATGACGCAATTTAAGGAGAAATCTGGCAAAAACCGTGAAGGCGCCAGCATTGGCCTGTTCGCTTATCCGGTTTTACAGGCCGCTGATGTGCTGGTCTACGGGGCAACCCATGTGCCGGTGGGAGAGGACCAGAAACAGCATTTGGAGCTGGCCCGCGATATTGCCACCAAGTTTAACAGCGATTTTGGTGTTGATCTTTTCACTCTGCCTGACCCGATTATCGAAGGCCCGGCCACACGCGTGATGAGCCTGCGCGATGGCAGTGCCAAAATGTCGAAATCCGACCCCAGTGATCTTAGCCGGGTTAATTTGACCGATGATGATGATGTGATCGTCAAAAAGATCAAAAAAGCGAAGACAGATGCTGAACCATTGCCGGAAACATTGGCAGAATTGGAAGGACGGGCAGAAGCGTTGAACCTGGTCAGCATTTATGCGGCATTGACGGACAGTGCACCAGAAGATGTTCTGACGCAATTTGCAGGGCAAGGCTTTGGCGCTTTCAAGCCTGCTCTGGCGGAATGCACTGTTGAAATGCTGCGCCCGATACGCAACCGCTTCATAGAATTGAAAAGCGACCACAGCCAAATTGATGCCATATTGCAAAATGGCGCAGAGCGAGCGCGGAATATTGCAGCACCTATTTTGCAAACAGCATATGATTCGCTTGGCCTGCTAACCGATAGGTAAAATCTATCGTCTTAACATTGAAAGCTGACGGTTGACGCCTAAGCTATTCAACACATATTCAGACAGGATATCTTATTACACAAGTATCAGGTTTGGCGGCTCGCTTGATATAAAGATGTGTTTTGTCATTCTCTATTTCTAAGAGATTGATACATTGTGCTAATGGTTGGTCTGGTCTTAATTTTTGGGCTATTCTACTATCGGCGTTTGATTTATCTGGCGAGTAAGGAGCTTTAATATGGCTATAAATAAGAAAACATTGTTCACTTTAACAGCGCCTGCATTGTTGCTGGGTCTAAGTGCTTGCGCGACGCCTTTTAAGGCTGAAGTTGCCCGCTTCCAGCAATTGCCTGCCCCGCAGGGCCAGAGTTTTGTTGTGACATCAAATGATCCGGAGCTGGCAAATGGTCTGGAATTTGCGCAATATGCCCAGATTGTCGAACAAGAAATGGCAGAGCTTGGCTATGTGCCGGCTGCAAATAAAGACAGTGCTGATCTGATCGTTAGCTTTGATTACATTGTCGATAATGGCCGTGAGCGCGTTCGCTCAACCGGTTTTGGCAATGGTTTTGGCGGCGGCTTTGGCCGTTTTGGTGGCGGTTTCGGGCGTTTCGGTGGTGGCTTTGGCCGTTTTGGTGGTTTCCGCCGATTCCGTGGCGGACGTTTTGGCTTTGGCTTTAACGACCCGTTTATCTTTGGCGGCGGTTTTAACGATGTGCGCAGCTTTACCGTTTATACCAGTGAGCTGGACCTAAAAATTGACCGTGCAGCAGACCAAACACGTTTGTTTGAAGGGCGCGCAGAGGCACAATCACGCAGCAAAAACCTGCCTTATCTGGTGCCCAATTTGGTGGAAGCGATGTTTACCGAATTCCCTGGAAATTCTGGTGAGACAGTGCGCATCTCTATCGAACCGGAAAAAACCAAGGTAAAAACAATTAGCCCGCGCCGCCGTTAATCGTGCCGCGCCCTAAAAGGGCCAATAGCTTTTTATATAGTGAAAAACCGGGCTTTATGTCCGGTTTTTTGTTGCCCATATATATTTTCAAAAATCTGATTCGCGCAGAAATTTCAAAATGGCATCGGACACTTGTTTGGGCTTTTCAGGAAGCAATGCATGCCCCGCATTGCGGATGGTCACCATTTCAGCGCGTCCGTTGCTGTCGTCAACCAGTGCTTGCCCAGCATCATCAGCCGGTGCGATAGTGTCATTCTGCCCCTGAATGACCAAGATCGGTACATTTCCGGCTAACCACCAGCTTTCTGTCTTGCTCAGCCTTACGGCCTTATTTTGCAACTTGGCCGTCGCAATATGCCATCCGCGCTGCCAATGATCTGGCACCGCATTGCCGCGCGCAAAAAATGCATAGCGAATATCACCGATGCGCCGTGATGCGACATTGAACGGATCAAAACTGGCCTTTAATGCCCTATCTGCGCGGGGCGGGACTCGACTTTTGCCGCTTGCAGCAAGCAAGATAACCGCATCAACCTTCTCGCCATATTTGCTAGCCGCCGCGCGGGCGACATAATTGCCAACATCATGGCCAATTAACGCAGCGCCCTGAGCATCCGTGCCTATATCGGCCATCACGGCTGCAACATCATCTGCAAAATCAAATAATGTCATATCTGCCTGCGGTAAGGCTGAATTGCCGATGCCCGGCGGCTCTATCGCAATAATTTTGTAACCGGCTTTTACCAGATCTGCGGCCAATTCATTAAAATCACTGGCCTCCCGCCCTGTGCTGGGCAGCAATATTACCGGCTTGCCTGATCCTTGTGTGAAATAGGAAATAGCGCGTCCATCACGTGCTATCATCATTTCCTGACCATCAGTGATCCGCGCCCGCCCATTGGGGTAGGGGAGAAACATGGTCACTACAGACATTATGCATAATGCCAGCAACGCAATCAGCAATATTGCCCATTTCATAAGGCGTTAGCGCTGCCGCTTTTCAGCACGCAGGCAACAGCATCAGACCAACCCGACATGCGGGCACTGCGAATATCTGCAGTCATTTCAGGCGCAAATATTTGCCCGCCGCCGCGCATAATCGCTGCCGCTTCAAGATTGGCATATAGCCCGCAGCCGACCGCTGCCAGCATGGCCGCGCCCAAAGCAGTGGTTTCAACACAATGCGGGCGGTCCACCTCTATTGCCAATATATCCGCCAGATCCTGCGCCATCCAATTATTGGCCACCATGCCGCCATCTACACGCAGCCGCGTCCAGTCAGCGCCATCGGCTGCAAAAGCTGCTTTCAAATCCGCCGTCTGATGCGCCATTGCCTCTAATGCGGCGCGCACAATATGCGCCTGTGTTGCACTAAAACTAAGGCCAGTAATGGCGCCGCGCGCATCCGCTCGCCAATGCGGCGCACCCAAACCGGAGAGCGCTGGCACGATATAAACACCCGCATTATCGTCCACTGAACGCGCTAACGCCTCACTATCGCCTGCACTTTTGATAAGGCCAAGCTGATCGCGCAGCCATTGCATCAGGCTGCCCGCGACAAAGACCGACCCCTCCAGCGCATAATGACGCTGGCCATCAATCTGCCATCCAATGGTGGACAATATACGGTTGGAGGATGTGCGCCTTTTCATGCCAGTATAGGTCAGCACAAATGCGCCGGTGCCATAGGTTGCCTTGGTATCACCCGGCGCAAAACAGGCTTGACCGATGGTGGCCGCCTGCTGATCCCCTGCCATGCCGCATATTTTTATAGGCGCATCAAAAATGTCCGGCGCGGTTTGGCCAAAATCACCTGCGCAATCCGTAATAGTCGGCAAAATTGCCATTGGTACACCGAACATAGCGCATAATTCAGCGTCCCATTGTCCGCTATCAATATCCATAAGCGCCGTACGCGCGGCATTGCTGGCATCTGTTATATGCAGTCCGCCTGTTAACCGGAAAATCAAATAGCTTTCCACCGTGCCGACAGCAAGATTCTCACCAGCATCACGCAATTGCGGCCAGTTTTCAAGCGCCCAGCCGATTTTGCTGCCTGAAAAATAGGGGTCAAGCAGCAGGCCCGTGCGCGCCTGCAAGATGCTTTCTTGGCCCTTGTCTTTCAGCGCATCGCATATCTGTGCAGTACGCCTATCCTGCCACACAATGGCGGGGCAAAGCGGCTTCCCGTCACGCTTATCCCAAAATATAATTGTCTCGCGCTGGTTGGTAATGCCGATGCCAGCGATTTGCTCTGCGCCGCCACCTTTGGCCACCATATAGCGCGCTGCGGCCAGTGAATGCCTCCAAATTTCATCCGCATCATGCTCCACCCAGCCAGGCCGCGGATAGGATTGGGTTAGCTCATGCTGCGCACTGCCCAATGGCGTTCCATCCATTGCAAACAACATGGCACGCGTGGATGTTGTGCCTTCATCAATAACTAGCAATGTGTTTGCCATCATGGCTCCTTATATTTTCGCCAAATGTGCCACGCATAGGCTATAGTAACAAGTGGGGAGCCGGGTCATTAATTCACTAGCCTATCAGCCCATTGCTGGGCCTTTCCAACTTGCAGACCCATATGCGCCTGCGCCGGTTAAGAGCTGTACTTAACGCAAATTAACATTTTGTTCGCACTCTGGCGATATTTTGCACCGCAATGACCAAGTTTACGCGCTTTTTGGCTTTATATGTTGCTGTGCCCATGATGGTGACGCCTTTACAGGTGACTGCACAATGCCGCCTATGCAATGCCGAGGAGCAAGAGAGCCGGAAAATAGCGCAAAAAGCTGCGGCGCCTTTACGGGTTACTATTGAGGCGAATATTCGCTTTAGCAGATTGGCCCTAAATGGCCATTCGGGTGAGGCGAGGCTGGATGAGAATAGCGGTATCACCCGAACCGATGGCGGATTAATTGATCTGGGCGGATTATCCCTTACCGGTTCGGCCCGCGTCACCGGAGAAGCGGGGCGCAATGTGCGCATTGATCTGCCTGATAATGTGCGCATGGTCAATCAGGCGGGTCAACGCGCCGAACTGGTCAATTTGCGCACCAGCCTGCCCGCACGCCCGCGCCTTAATCTGGATGGGGAGCTGACCTTTCGCTTTTCAGGAACATTGCGCGTGGATGGCAGTGGCGGCGGCAATTATCGCGGCCGCATCCCCATTACAGCAGAATATGAATAAGGCTATCTGATCGGCTCATTATGCGTAAAATTTAGCGGCGGCTTGCCCGCGCCGCATTAATCGCAATCGCGGTACATTCCTGCGCCAGCAAACGCTCCGCATCTTGGCTGCTGCCCATGATACGTTTATGCAGGACAATTAAGCGCTCCGCCAAACGCGCCAAAGAAGGCGGTGACCATTTGGCAAGCTGCGTTTTAACTTGCGGGATCTCTTTGTAAAAAATGCCTAATGATTTTATTGTAGAATCAATATCCTGTCCGCCGCGCTTGGCGACATGAATTTGGCCCAGCTTAACGGCGCGTCCCTGTAATGCGCGCAGCAATAATACCGGCTGCAAACTGCCATCACTTAACCGTGCAAGCTGTATCGGCAATTGTGCCAACTGGCCGGACATAATAGCGTTCAGCGCAGGGGCCAGCGCATCCTCTTCTGTCTCTGCCGCCAATTGCGCCATCACCACATTATCAACCGTCTTACGCCCGCCAGGCTCCGCATCCAGATAGAGCGCGATTTTCTCCACCTCTATCTCTGCCAGGCGGCGGTCAAGACGGGTATAACGCGCGATGGATTCGGCAATTTCGCGCGGCATAGCCAAGCCTTTTTGCTGTGCTACCTCACGGATAAACTGGGCGATATGGCCCAGCTCTGGCTGATAGCTAATGCAGCCCAGCGCATTTTTGTCACTCGCCACCAGCTTGGCCGTGGCTGATTTATCGGTAATGCCCGAAATCTGAATAATGGCGGGGTTTTCTACCTTATCCGCCTCTAACAGCATGGTGATGGCTGCCTTGCATTCCTCACCCTTGGCCGTCACATATATGGTGCGCTTATCACCGAATAGCGACATAGAGGCGGCTTCTTGCGCCAGCAATGCCGGGTCCTCTTTTAACTGCGCACCAGACAGATCAACCTTTTCTGCATCAGCGCCCAAATGCCGACGCGTTTTTTCGGCCAGCATTGCGCTGTTCGCCTCATCTGCGCCATAGAATAGAAATAACCGCGTTGACGGCCCCGAATTGGATAATGCGCCGGCAAAATGTTCGGACTTGACCTTAGCCATAGCCGCGCCGCCCCTTATTGTTCGCGGGCAAAGAGCGAGAGGCGCGCGACAATCTGGCTCGATACTTCACGCGAGAGATTTTCTAGCGCACGGTTTTCCGCAGCAATAGTGGCAAATTCGCTGCTCACCACGTCAATACCGGCATCGGACCCTGCGCTCGCATCCAATACTGTCTCTCCAGTGGCAATCTCAACAAGTTGATAGCGCGCGCGCAAAGAGCGCCGTTCGCGCGTGATAATGTCATTGGCAATAACGCCAAAACCCTGAATCTGGTCATCCAACCGCACCACCAACCGGTAACGCGCAGTGTTGCCAGATACTGGCGCAAGCTGGTCATTAAGCTGATTGGTCACCAACCATCCCGCCTTACCATCAATCGGGTCAATAACCACCTGCCCCAATTGCTGCGCAACCACGCCCTGTGTGCCACCAGCATAAAGCGGCTGCAGACCACAGGCAGAGATAAGCGGCAAAACAGAGAGCAGCAGAAGCAGGCCCATGGTTCGCGTTGAGCGCGCCCATTCCCATTTCAAGTCACGGTTCCGGCCTTTATTCATTAGTGAAGGCTTGCTCTGCGGCGCATTAAGACTGAAAAGGGTTTTGCTATCTACGTTCATATTACAATATTCACCAACCGGTCCGGCACCACAATCACCTTGCGCACCGCAGCTCCATCAATGAAACGCTGCACTTTCTCGCTGCCCAAAGCAAGGGCTTCCATTTCATCTTTCGGCAAACCTTTGGCCACGGTCAACGTATCGCGCAATTTGCCTTTCACTTGAACCGCTATTATAACCTCATCATCGACCAGCCATTTCGGCTCTGCCACGGGCCAATCGGCATCGGCTATCAAGCCTGTTTCATCCATTGCCGCCCATGCCTCTTCAGCCAGATGCGGGGTCATGGGGGACACCATCAGTAATAATGCGCGTATTGCATCATTGCGATCGGGGGAGGCATCCGCTTTTTCAATCGCGCTGGCCAAGGTGAAAATCCGTGCCACCGCTTTGTTAAAGGCCAATGCCTCAATATCTTCGGTAACGCCCGCAATCGCCTTGTGCAGGGTGCGCAGCAATTCTTTATCCTGCCCCGCTTCACCAGTCGCTGCTTCATCGCGCATTTGGGCAATACGCCAAACCCGCTGCACCAACCGCCAACTGCCCTCAATCCCCGCCTCTGACCATG
>CAZAHS010000039.1:0-13703 GCA_964484855.1 uncultured Sphingomonadaceae bacterium
TATCGGCATGGGGGATTTATGACCGACGACCGGCAAAGTGTGAATATGGCGCTGATAAGCGCAATCGTAGCAGTAGCGACCATTGGTGGCCTTTTATTTGGCTATGATAGCGGCGCCGTGAACGGCACCCAGGAAGGCCTAACTCAAGAATTTGACCTAAGTGACAGTGCGCTTGGCTTTACCGTTGGCTCATTGCTAATCGGTTGTGCAATCGGAGCATTTTTTGCGGGCCGTTTAGCCGATATTATTGGCCGTCGCTCTGTTATGATCGTCGCTGCCTTTATTTTCATTATTGGCGCGTTGGTTCAGGGAATTACCGAAACCCATATATTCTTTGTAATTGCCCGCATCGCCGGCGGTATCGCTGTGGGTTCCGCAAGCGTATTATCACCGCTTTATATATCTGAGGTTGCACCTGCTAATATTCGTGGCCGGTTGACCACGATGCAGCAGGTTATGATTATCATTGGTCTGACCGCAGCATTTCTCGTCAATTATTTTCTAGCGCAAAGCGCGGGGAACTCACTGGGTGAGATTGCAGGCACTTCGGCCTGGCGGTGGATGTATCTGGCGCAAGCAATACCCGCGATAATCTTCTTTATTGCCTTATTGTTTATTCCAGAAAGCCCTAGATATCTGGTAAGCGCAGGCAAAATCGAACAGGCACGTTCAGTTTTAACCCGTCTTTTCGGCAAAGCTGAGGCAGATAAAAAAATTATTGATATTCAGGCAAGTTTTGGCAGTGAGCACCGCCCTCGCCTATCAGATGTCACCAATTCTAAAACGGTCTTTCGTCCTATAGTCTGGGCTGGCTTGTTGCTTGCGACATTCCAGCAATTTGTGGGCATTAATATCATCTTCTATTATGGCGAAACCTTGTGGAAGATGGCCGGTGTATCTGAAGAAGTTGCTTTAGAGCGCAATATTATCTCAGGGCTTGTTTCAATCGGTGCTGTATTGGTGGCTATGGCGGTTATTGATAAGATCGGTCGTAAACCGCTATTGATGATCGGCTCATTGGGTATGGCGGCCACATTGGGCGCTATGACCTGGGCTTTTGCCGGTGCTGGTACAGATGCCTTTGGCAATCTGGCTCTTTCAGAAAGCACGGGCGCAATTGCTTTGGTTGCGGCCAATCTTTATGTGATCTTCTTTAATGCAAGCTGGGGACCGGTCATGTGGGTCATGCTGGGTGAAATGTTCCCCAATCAGATACGCGGCTCGGCTTTGGCCGTTGCTGGTCTTGGCCAATGGGTGGCCAATTATCTGGTTGTGCAGAGCTTTCCATGGATGGCGGCCAATCTTGGACTTGCTACCACCTATGCCACCTATACCGTTAGCGCCATTATCAGTTTCTTCCTCGTCAAAAGCTTCATTGTGGAAACACGCGGCAAAGAGCTTGAAGAAATGCAGGGCTAATAAACAACTATCCCTATTGGGCAGGTACTCTGTGACAGAGTGCCTGCCCTTTTTTTGTGCGGCCATTGTAAGTTATACAAACCATAACATGCATTCTCGCAAATCCTATCGCTATTGCTGTAACGCAAAACGGGCCGCATGTTTAATAGCATGCGGCCCGTTTTTAATAGGTTGGAGTGATTATATTATTGCGTGACAGTAAGTGTAACGCTTTGCAGTTCGGCAGAGTTCGGCCCGGCCATTATGGTAAATGTGCCAGGCTCAATAACCCGCTTCATATCCCGGTTCCAAAATGCGAAGCGATTTGATTTGATAACAATATCAACCATCTTCGTTTCACCAGGCTGCAATGGTACACGTTTAAAGCCTGCCAGCTCTTTCACTGGTCTGGTAACCGAACTGGTATCATCGCGCAGATAGATTTGTACGGTTTCATCACCTGCCATATCGCCCTTATTGGTCACAGGCACACGCACTGTAACATTTGATCCTGCTGTAATGCTCGCGCTTGATAATATGGGTTTGCCAAAAGCAAATTGTGTATAGGAAAGCCCGAAGCCAAAAGGATATAATGGTGTTGTTTCTGAAAAAAGATAACCGCGCCGTGCACTGGTTTTATGGTTATAAAAAATCGGTAACTGGCCAACATTGCGTGCAACACTTACCGGCAATTTGCCGCCAGGATTTACTTTACCAAATAATATATTGGCTATGGCATTGCCCTGCTGTTCACCTGCATACCATGTTTCCAAAATCGCATCAGATTGCTCAGAAATTTGCGTATAGCTTGGCGGACGACCATTTATAAGAACAGAAATAATCGGTTTGCCCAGCTTTTTTAATTCGGCGAACAGATCATTTTGCTGCGCAACAAGATCCAGCGATGTGCGGTCGCCCAAATGACCCACAGCCCAGCCTTCGCGGCTTGATTGTTCAGTGTCACCAATGAAAAGCAATATAGTGTCTGCGCCGCGAGCGGCTTCAACGGCTTCTTTGATAAGCCGCTTATTGTCATCAACATCGCCCAGCTCAACCTCATCGGCCCACCAGTCATCATTTTTGGTGATGGTTACGCCCTTCGCGTAAACCAGATTGGCTTTGTCACCCACATATTCTGTAATACCTTCCAACGGTGTAACAGTATCTCTGGGGATACCATAATATCCGCCAAGCCGCGCGACATTGGCATTGGGACCAATAACTGCAATTGTCGGCTTGTCTGCTGTTCTATCTTTAGATGGTAAAGCCAGCGGCAATGCACCTTCATTCTTAAGCAAAATAACAGATTTTTCGGCGGCTTTCAGCGCCAAGGATTTGCCTTGCTGCGTATTTGACCGCAGCGCAGGCGCCATATCATCTACAAAAGGATCTTCAAAAAGACCGGCATTAAACTTCATGGTGAGCAGCCGCGCGACGGCCTTATCAATTGCGGCCATTGATACTTTGCCATTTTTAACCTGGTCACCCAATGTTGAGAATGCAATGCCGCTGGGCAAATCAACATCAACACCGGCTGCCAGTGCAATGCGTGCGGCTTCGGGTATATCTTTTGCTATACGGTGGTTGGTGACCATTTCTTCAATGGCGTAATAATCAGATACCACAGCGCCCTGATAGCCCCATTCACCGCGTAAAACACCGTTGAGCAGCCAATTATTAGAATGTGATGGTATGCCGTCAATTTCATTATAGCTGGCCATAACGGCTTGAATGGCGGTGCGATCTACAACCTCTTTAAATGGCGGAAAGAACATTTCGCGCAAAGTACGTTCAGAAATCTGCGCCGGGCCAATATTGGTGCCGCTTTCTGGTTGGCCATGACCTGTCAT
The DNA here is from genome assembly GCA_964484855.1 of uncultured Sphingomonadaceae bacterium. GTDB lineage: Bacteria > Pseudomonadota > Alphaproteobacteria > Sphingomonadales > Sphingomonadaceae > Alterisphingorhabdus. The sequence goes on from CAZAHS010000039.1 coordinate 3,249, forward strand.
ATGTTTCAGCGTTGCAAGCACCTGCCCCTTGCCCAATTTGGGGTTTTTGCCAACGCCTTGTAGACCTTCAACCGCGGCAACGCCCATTTCACCAACCAGATATGGATCTTCACCAAAAGTCTCTTCGATACGGCCCCATCGCGGATCGCGGGCAACATCTACAACAGGCGATAAGACCTGATGCACGCCGCGCGCTCTTACCTCACTGGCTATATAATCATTAATATCACGCACAAGATCAGGGTCCCAAGTCGATGCTAGGCCAATCGACTGTGGGAAGCTCGTTGCGTTAAGCGCGGCCATGCCGTGAAGCGATTCTTCATGGGTTAAAATAGGTATACCAAGACGTGTTTGCGTACGCGCCCATGTTTGCAGTGCATTCACATAGCGTATGGATTCTTCGATAGAACGCGGTTTGTTAACACGCGGGCTGCCTGGTCCTTTAAGATCAGATGGACGTGCAAACAGACCCAGTCCATCAGGATAAAGCGCGCTCGCTTTTTCAGCATCGAAAAAATTATCCTCGTTCTGAATTTTCGGCTTATCGTTCCAAATGGTTATAATCTGGGCGATTTTTTCTTCTAATGTCATGCGCGCCAAAAGATCGGCAACGCGCTGCTCTACCGGCAATGCAGCATTCCAATATGGTGCATCGGCGAAAGGCCGCTTCACAGTTTTGGTCAATTTTGTGCCATCAGCGACAGCAGATGCGTCGCTGTCAAAAGCTGGCGCAGGTGACAATATTGCGATAGATAACAGGCTCGCCCCCGCGGCAAGCATGAAATTTTTGGCCCGTCCCATATATAAATTCTTTCTTTGTTCTATGTTGACACAAAATGATGTAATCTTTTGATTGTGATAGCGCTATCATTCCTGTATAAATTGTTTTTGTCAATGTTGGAGAGAGGGAAATTTCTATCTATGACCAAGAATGTAAACAGCTATCGTGTTGATGTTGCAGCGGCAGTTCATTTTGGTGTAACAACGAGCCATGACTGACATAACAACATTAAATAATGGCAAGAATGATACCATACGCAAATCGCGTCGTCGATCAGGCGGGATGCCAACTATTGCCGATGTTGCCGCAGCAGCGCAATGCTCCCCAATGACGGTTAGCCGTGTTATAAATGGCGAAGCAAAAGTAAGCGATAAAACCCGCGAAGCCGTTACCGAGGCGATTAAGAAACTCAATTATTCGCCAAATAGAGCTGCGCAAAGTCTTGCAGGCGGCGAGCAACTAAAAATCGCATTATTATATGACAATCCTTCATCATCTTATCTCAGCGAACTGTTAATGGGTGTGCTTGAGGAATCGGGCACAACCGGTGTCCATTTGATTGTTGAGCGCTGTGATGTTGGGAATAAAGGGCTTGATGCCGTTCGCCGTCTTGCCGATGATGGTATTGGCGGTTTTATACTGCCCTCTCCTTTATGTGATGAGCGCGAAATTCTTGATCTTATGGACGAGCTTAATGTTGTCACATTTTCTGTCGGTCCCGGCAACGCGCCGCGCAGCAACCAAGGTGCGGTTCTGATTGACGATTATCAAGCAGCTTATGATATGACCGAGCATATTATTAGTCTTGGCCATGAAAAAATTGGTTTTATCCTCGGTAATCCGCAGCAAGTGGCTAGTGGGCAACGGCATAATGGCTATCTGGATGCTATGCGTGATGCTGGCTTGCCAGTGCCTGAAACTCTGGTTGCACAAGGCCAGTTTTCTTATCGTTCCGGCATGGAGGCTGCGGAAAAGCTTCTGTCTTCTGCCAAAAACAGGCCAACGGCTATTTTTGCATCCAATGATGATATGGCCGCAGCTACTGTAGCGGTTGCACATCGTAAGCAGCTTGAGGTTCCTAAAGATATTACCGTTTGCGGATTTGATGATACCGCTATCGCGCAAACAATTTGGCCAGAACTGACCACAATACGCCAGCCCATCCGCAAAATGGCGCAGCACTCCATGCGTGTTATTACCAGTATGATGCAGGATAAAATCAACAAAGGTTCGTCGCGCAAAAGACAATCAGTGTTTGATTATGAATTGATAAGACGCGAATCCGACGCGCAGGTAAAAAAATAAATATTCGCTAGGGGCGTATTTTCTGATGTCACAACAAAAACGCCTGCGCTCGCGCGACTGGTTTGATAATATGGAGCGCATGGACATGACCGCGCTCTATTTAGAGCGCTTCATGAATTTTGGTATTACACCGGAAGAGTTACGCAGTGGGAAGCCGGTTATTGCTATCGCGCAATCGGGCAGTGACCTTTCGCCATGCAACCGTATTCATATTGAGCTGGCAAAAAGAACCCGCGATGGCATTCGCGATGCTGGCGGCATACCGCTAGAATTTCCGGTTCATCCCATTTTTGAAAATTGTCGCAGGCCGACCGCTGCGCTTGACCGTAATCTTCTTTATCTGGGTCTGGTAGAATTACTGCATGGCTATCCGATAGATGGTGTGGTCTTGACCACAGGGTGCGATAAAACCACTCCTGCGCAGATAATGGCGGCCTCTACTGTTGATATTCCTGCTATCGTTCTTTCCGGCGGCCCTATGCTTGATGGCTGGCATGATGGGGAGTTGGTCGGTTCTGGAACCGTCATTTGGCGCAGCCGGCGAGAGCTTGCGGCCGGACGCATTGATGAAGAGGAATTTCTAAACCGCGCGACCAGCAGCGCGCCCTCTGCCGGGCATTGCAACTCTATGGGCACGGCCAGTACAATGAACGCCGTTGCAGAAGCATTGGGCCTGTCGCTAACCGGATGCGCAGCCATCCCCGCGCCATATCGTGAACGCGGACAAATGGCCTACCGCACTGGCAAGCGGATTGTGGAAATGGTGCATGACGATATTAAGCCATCAGATATTCTTACCGAAAATGCTTTTCGTAATGCCATTGCGACGGTCAGTGTAATAGGCGGATCATCCAATGCGCAGCCGCACATCATGGCTATGGCGCGGCATGCTGGCATAATGCTTGATCCCAAAATCTGGCAAAATCACGGCTATGATCTGCCCCTGCTGGTGAATATGCAACCTGCGGGTGCATATCTGGGTGAGCGGTTCCACCGTGCTGGCGGTGTCGCGGCTGCGATGTGGGAACTTTTGCAAGCCGGATTAATCAGCGACGCACCGTTAACCTGCACAGGCAAAGGCATGGCTGAAAATTTGGAAGGCCAGGAAAGTACTGACCGTGAAATGATAAAAGAATTTCACAATCCATTGCAGGAGAAGGCAGGTTTTCTTGTCCTTTCCGGCAATTTGTTCGATTTTGGTATATTGAAAACTTCTGTTATTTCAGAAGAATTTCGCAGCCGCTATCTCTCCACAAAAGGCAAAGAGGGCATGTTTGAAGCGCGTGCCATCATCTTTGACGGCTCTGATGATTATCACCACCGCATCAATGATCCTGCGCTTAATATAGATAGTAATTGCATTCTGGTGATGCGCCAATCAGGCGTTATAGGCTGGCCGGGTAGTGCGGAGGTCGTTAATATGCAGCCGCCTGATGCGCTCATTCAGCAAGGTATTAACTGGTTACCCACAATGGGCGATGGCAGGCAATCCGGGACATCTGACAGCCCGTCAATATTGAATATTACTCCGGAAAGTGCAGCAGGCGGCGGCTTGGCATGGCTGCAGGATGGAGATGTGGTGCGGGTAGATTTGAACGCGCAAAGCTGTGATGCCATGGTTGATGCAGATGAAATTGCGCGGCGTAAGGCAGCACTTGGCACGCCCGATTATCCTGAATCGCAAACCCCATGGGAGGAATTATTCCGTGAGAAAACGGGGCAGTTAGGCGATGGCGGCGTTATGGATTTTGCACTAAAATATCGGCAGACCGCCCGCAAATTACCGCGCCATAATCACTAAACCTTATCTGCATTACAGTGTGATTTGTTTCCATTGGCCCGGGGCTATTCCCTCCACACTCCATTCACCTATGGTCCGGCGTACCAGGCGCAAAGTGGGGTGACCAATAGCTGCTGTCATGCGGCGAACCTGACGGTTTTTGCCCTCTGAAATCGTCAATTCAATCCAGCTATCAGATACCGTCTTGCGAAAACGAACGGGCGGATTGCGCGGCCAAAGATCGGGAGGTGCTATCGTTTTTGCTTTGGCTGGTTTTGTTTGCCCGTCCTTTAGCTGCACCCCTTTGGCCAGCGCGGATAGTGCGTCTGCATGTGGCACCCCCTCAACTTGCACCAAATAGGTCTTTGGCATTTTGAATTTGGGGTCGGAAATTCGCGCTTGCAGCCTGCCATCATCGGTTAATAATAACAGCCCTTCACTATCGCGGTCCAACCGGCCTGCGGGATAGATGCGCGGCACATTGATATAATCTGACAATGTTTCACGCTTGGTTTGGGTGCCCCTATCGGTAAATTGAGAGAGCACGCCATAGGGCTTATTAAACAAATATAATGCAGGCATAAGCTGTCCTTATCAGCAGTGAAGGATAATGCTAGAGACGGCCTATAGCGTTTCTATAAATGGTAACAGCCCATGCAATTACACAATTTCGATGCTGCAGGTTTTCTGACAGAATATTGGCAGAAAAAACCGCTTTTCATGAAAAATCCATGGCAGAAATGGCAAAACCCTATAGCGGCTGAGGAACTGGCCGGCCTGTCTTGTGAAGATGGCGTTGAGGCACGTCTGATTGCAGAAAAACTAGGTAAGCAAGGCAGCAAATGGTCGCTGGAGCATGGGCCTTTTGATGAGGAATATTTTGCGCAGCTTGGCAATAGCCATTGGACATTATTGGTACAGGCCGTTGACCAATATGTTCCGCAAGTCAGTGATTTAATTGCCCCTTTCCGCTTCATTCCGGACTGGCGGATTGATGATGTGATGGTAAGCTATGCCAGTGAATATGGCGGCGTTGGGCCGCATTTTGACAATTATGATGTCTTTCTCATTCAAGGAGCAGGCACCCGCAAATGGCAGATTGGTAATATGTGCTATCATGACAGCCCTGTGGTCAATCATGATGCGCTGCGCCAATTGGCCGAATTTGAAGCGACGCAAGAATGGATTTGCGAACCCGGCGATATTTTATATATCCCGCCTGGAATATCGCATAATGGCATTGCAATAGGCGATGACTGCATGACCTATTCCATAGGCTTTCGCGCACCATCTCGTAGCGATCTTATCTCCAATTTTTGCGATGCGATAATTGATGATATTCATGATGATGATCGTTATGCCGACCCTAATCTGACGTTACAGCAAAATGCTGGTGAAATAAGCACAGATGCAATTGAAACTATGCACCAAATGGTGATGGAACGCATTTCAGACAGGCAAGCTTTTCGCAAATGGCTAGGACAATATAGCACACAGCCCAAATATCCCGAAGGCGATGATGGGCAAGAACTTACCAATAGCGAAGCAGTAAAGACCCATATTTCTAATGGTTTGGCTTTTTATCGCAGCCCTGCCAGCCGCTTTGCCTTTATCGTGCAAAATGCCGAGCATGTGTCGCTATTCGCAGATGGGCAATGTTTTGAATGCCGCGGACCTAATGCACAATTGGCGCAGCAATTATGCGATGATAAGCATATCACTATTGATCCACAAAGCTCGGTATCAGAGCATATAATAGATTTATTGATGCAGCTTGTCAGTCAAGACAGCCTTTTATTGGAAGAACCAATATAGCCGAAGCCCTATAGCTGCATTCTCATATTATTCTAATGACGGAATAGTACCTGTTTCCAGATAATCATCATAGGCGCTTACAAAAGAATCGACCACATTGTCGGCTTCTTCCTTGGCATATTCGCGCGCTTCGCTGTCGCTAGAACCGAATTGGAGTTCATCAGCCTTAATCAATGCCATATATTTTTCTTTTTGTTTCGTACATGCCGATGAAGCTGCATCTTCAAAAAGCGGCTTTGGTGTTTTCTTACCCAAATGCTCAATCGTCATTTTTGCGACGCAATTGGCCAATTGCACGCGGCCTTTTTCTATATCCCCTGATTGCGCTGCAACCAGAAGAAGTGCACTTGCTATTATCATATTATATCCCCTTCCAAGCCACAGACTATCTGTTTTTGAAGAGGAATTCTATATAGATAAAATTTTTTATGCCCGAAATGGCCCGATAGTCTGTGCTTACCTTCTAAAAATGGATTGCGCGGCCATAAGCGGACAGCACAGATTCGTGCATCATTTCGCTTAAGGTCGGGTGCGGGAAGATAGTGTGCATCAAATCTTCTTCCGTGCTTTCTAATTGGCGTGCAATGGCATAGCCTTGAATAAGCTCGGTCACTTCAGCGCCAATCATATGCGCGCCCAATAATTCACCGCTTGTCGCATCAAATACAGTTTTGATAAAACCATCGGCTTCCCCCAGAGCAATTGCTTTACCATTGCCGATAAAAGGGAAATTGCCGATTTTGACCTTATGGCCCGCCTCTTTTGCCTTAGCTTCGGTCAGGCCAACAGACGCGACTTGCGGGCGCGAATAGGTGCAGCCTGGAATATTCCAGGTTTCAAATGGATGCGGATTATTGCCCGCCATTTGTTCAACTGCAACAATACCTTCATGGCTTGCCTTATGCGCCAACCATGGCGGACCGGTGACATCACCAATAGCGCGGACACCGGCAATATTGGTGCGGCCATAGCCATCCACTTTGATATGGCCGCGATCGGTTTCAATGCCCAGCGCTTCCAGGCCAATATCTTCCGTATTGGGTACAATGCCAATGGCAATAATGGCATGGCTAAATTGCTGCGTTTCAATCTTGCCTGATTTGGTTTTGATCTTTGCCGTGACGCCCTTGGCATCGCTTTTCAGGTCTTCAACGCCAGCGCCCGTTAATATGGTCATGCCCTGTTTCTTTAGGGTCTTTTCCATATGTGCGCTAATATCGGCATCTTCGACGGGTAAGATATGGTCCAGCATTTCCACTATGGTCACATCCGCGCCCATATCACTGTAAAAGCTGGCAAATTCCACACCAATCGCACCCGAGCCAATAACCAGCAATTTCTCTGGCATCACTTCTGGCGTCATGGCGTGGCGATAGGTCCAGATGCGCTTGCCATCGGCCTGTGCAAAGGGCAGATCACGCGCCCGCGCGCCGGTAGCTATCATGATTTCTTTGCCAATAAGCTCGCGGGTTTGATCGCCCTGTGTAACAGCGACTTTATTCGCCGCAACCAGCTTGCCATTGCCTTCAACTACGGTGACTTTATTCTTTTTCATCAGGCCTTTAACGCCCGAATTAAGCTGACCAGACACTCCGCGTGAGCGCTTCACCACTTTTTCCAGCTCAAAGCTCGCTTTCTCCACCTTCAAACCATAGCTGTCTGCATGGGTCATATAATGAAAAATTTCAGAGGTCCGCAGTAAGGCTTTGGTCGGAATACAGCCCCAATTGAGACAGATGCCGCCCAAGCGTTCACGCTCAACAATGGCGACTTTCATGCCAAGTTGACTGGCACGAATAGCGGCAACATAACCGCCAGGACCAGAACCAAGGACTATAAGATCAAAATTTTCAGCCATTTATGCCACCAATCCCATCGGGTTCTCAATCAATTCTTTCAGCGCTTTCATCAATTGTGCGCCATCTGCGCCATCAATAGAGCGGTGGTCAAAGCTGCCGGTCGCGCTCATCATAGTGGCGATTTGCAAGCTATCGTCGATAACCGCAGGGCGCTTCTCCCCTGCCCCTATGGCCAGGATCATACCTTGGGGCGGGTTGATAACTGCATCAAATTGCGAGATGCCGAACATGCCCATATTGGAAATGCTGGCGGTGCCGCCCTGATATTCATGCGGTTGTAATTTGCCTTCGCGCGCCTTACCCGCCAGTTCCTTCATCTCAACAGAGATGGCAGATAGCGACTTGGTATCAGCCTCTTTAATGATTGGCGTAATCAGGCCCGATGGCGCGGCCACAGCAACCGAAATATCCGCGCGCTCATATGAGATAAGCTGATCACCTGCAAAGCTGACATTGCATTTTGGCGTTTCCATTAAAGCTTTGGCCAATGCTTTGATAAGCAGATCATTAACCGATAATTTAATGCCCTTGGGTTCCAATGCTGCATTAAGCTGGCTTCGTAATTTCAGCAGGGCATCAAGCTGGATATTCACGGTAAGATAAATATGCGGCACGGTCTGCTTCGCCTCGGTCAAGCGGCGGGCAATGACTTTGCGCACATTGTTAAGTTTTTCAGATGTGTGGGGGATATCGGTTTTAAATGGCGCAGGCTCTGCGGGTGCAGCTTCACTTGGCGCGGATTGCGCTGATGCCGATGACGCTGCCGATGCAGGTGCTGTTGCAGCAGCTTGCGGCGTAAAGCCTTCAATATCAGCTTTAACAATGCGGCCCTTTGGTCCGGTGCCAGAAACGGCTGCCAGATCAATATTTTTATCTGCGGCCATACGGCGCGCAAGCGGGCTGGCCTTAATACGATCGCCATGATCGCCATTATCCGCAGGTGCAGCGGATACATTAGGCGAAGCGGCGGCAGGCGCGGGGGCGGCTTTTTCAGCAGGAACAGCCTGTGTTTCGGTAGCCGCCGGTTTTGCAGCATCACCGCCCGATAGAGCCGCAATAGCATCTTCGGCGCTCTCGCCCTCTTCCGCCAAAATCGCAATGACTGTTCCGACACTCACATTTTCAGTGCCTTTATCAATCATAATTTTCGCGATTGTGCCTTCATCAACGGCTTCAAACTCCATCGTGGCTTTGTCAGTTTCGATCTCTGCCATAATATCGCCGGAGCCGACTTCATCGCCCTCTTTGACCAGCCAGTTAGCGAGAGTGCCTTCCTCCATAGTGGGGGAAAGCGCGGGCATTTTGATTGCAATAGCCATGGAACCTCTTGGGGATAAAAACCTGTTATTGCATTTGCGATTTTTACTGGGTCGCGGTCAACCCTATATTGCTTGATTATTGACAAAAATTAGCGCATTTTCACATATTATTCAGCGCAGGGGGTTTTTATGTTGCGCAAATATCTGGCAGTGATTGACGAAACCGATGAAGCGCGGATTGCGCTGCGCTTTGCTATGCGCCGCGCAGCCAAAACTGGCGGCGTTGTTCATATATTGGCGTTGGTCCCAAAAGAGGATTTTGTCGCTTGGGGCGCTGTTCAGGCCACCATGGAAGATGAAGCAGAACGCCGGGCCGAGGCGTTGGTCGCCGGTGCCGCTGGTGACTATTTTAATCAGTCAGGGCAAAGGCCAGCAATATCTGTAATGCACGGCGATTCTGTCGAATCATTAAAACGGTTTTTGAAAGAAAATGAGGATGTTGCAGCTCTGGTGCTGGGTGCCGCTGCTATAGGAACGCCTGGCCCTTTGGTTACCCATTTTGCTTCTGTTAGCGCAGGGGAATTGCCCTGCCCTGTCATGGTTATTCCCGGTTCTCTCTCTAATGAGGAAATTGACCGTTTAAGTTAAACCGTCAGCGCTCAAAACCTATGCTCTAGGCCTGAGCTATTTACGAATATTAGCAGGCCGCCCTTTTTTGCCACGGCGATATTTACCAGATTTACCGCGCATGTTTTTTGCGCCGCCGCGTTCATCGCTACGTGCCTTACGGCGCGCCCGGCCTTTATCAATAGCATTTCCCAGCTTTGATGTGCCGCTACCGCCATCGCCTGCAAAAAAGTCTTCTTCCTCATCTTTTACAGGCGCAAAAGTCATTGCGCCTGATATTGCGTTGGCCTGAGTCAGACGCATTTTAAGGCGCTGTCCAACGCTATATTGTTTGTCACTCACCTCACCTGTTAGCGTCTGCGCCGCTTCATCATAATGATAATATTCGCGGCCCAAAGTCCCGGCAGGCACTAATCCATCGCCGCCCACTTCTATAGTCGTAACAAAAAATCCGAATTTTTGAACGCCAGTGATGCGCACATCAAAAATTTCACCAATACGACCTGATAAATGGGCCGCTATATAACGGTCAACCGTCTCGCGCTCGGCCTGCATAGCGCGGCGTTCATGCCCCGAAATCGCTTCGCATATGGGCCGCAAATTGCTTTTGTCTTTGTCGTGCAATCCAGCGCTGCCAAATTCCTTTCGGGCATTGGCCGGAATATCATCCGGCAAATGATAGCCATCAACCAATGCGCGGTGCACCAGCAAATCGGCATAGCGCCGTATGGGCGATGTGAAATGGGCATAATGGCCTAATGATAATCCAAAATGCCCCAAATTCGTCGGGCCATAATAGGCCTGTGTTTGGCTACGCAAAACTTGTGTTGTCACCAATTGTTTAAGGTCATCATCCTGCACCTTGTTCATCAGACCGTTAAAGGTTTTTGGCTGTATGACCTGACCAAGTGCAAAACTGATGTCCAATGTCCCCAGATAATCCTTTAGCGCCAGGAGTTTCTCTCGCGCCGGGGTTTCGTGTACACGATAGGCGACAGGCTGTTTCTTTGCCTCTAAAGCCTTTGCCGC
>CAZAHS010000040.1:0-2560 GCA_964484855.1 uncultured Sphingomonadaceae bacterium
CGCCCTCATCAACGCCTTTATGAATCCAGCCCTCAACTTTTTCCTTATGCGCCCGTGTCACCACGGGGCCATAATGCGCTTCGTCATCTGTTGAGACGCCGACGCGCAGCGCAGCAATGGCGGGCAGTAATTTTTCGCGCAAGCGGATCGCAGTATCCTCACCCACCGGCACTACGACGGGCAGCGCCATGCAGCGTTCGCCTGCTGAGCCAAAGGCCGCGCCAGACAGATCATTCACCACTTGGTCAAGATCAGCATCCGGCATGACAACACCGTGGTTTTTCGCGCCGCCCATGGCCTGTACCCGCTTGCCTGCTGCCACGCCGCGCTGATAAACATAATGGGCAATATCGGATGAACCCACAAAGCTAACCCCGCCTATCGCCGGATGGTCAAGAATGGCATCAACCATCTCTTTATCGCCGTGCAGACATTGCAAAATGCCTTCTGGAAGCCCTGCCTCCAGCATCAATTCGGTAAGGCGTACCGGCACACTTGGGTCACGCTCTGATGGCTTCAAAATAAACGCATTGCCAGTGGCGATGGCAGGGCCGAACATCCACATCGGAATCATAGCGGGGAAGTTAAACGGCGTAATCCCTACCCCAATGCCCAAAGGCTGACGCATGGAATAAACATCAATACCCGGCCCCGCGCCTTGCGTATACTCGCCTTTCAAGACGTGCGGGATACCGCAGCAAAATTCAATAACATCCAGCCCGCGCTGCACATCGCCGCGACTATCTGCAATCACCTTGCCATGTTCAGATGAGAGCAAATGCGCCAGCTCATCCATATGCGCCTCGACCAGTTCCTTAAAGCGGAACATCACGCGCGCCCGTTTTTGCGGGTTGGTCGCGGCCCATGCTGGCTGCGCGGCCAATGCGGCATCAACCGCTTTATCAAGCTGCGCCTGCCCGCCCAAATTAACCTCGGCCTGCACCGCGCCATTATTTGGGTCAAAAACCTGAGAAGTCCGATCGCCGCCGCCTGCGGCACCTCCGGAAATGACATGATCTATAATACGCATATTCAGGCTCCTCAAACAGCCGCATCATTTATTGGCGGCCCATAACTTTAGCTATCTATGCGCAAAAATGTGAAACTTCTCAAGCCGCTCGACTTGCGCATTATAAAGTGCCAGTGCAACGCCATCATGTGGCAATAATTCTGCGGTAAGGGGCATTTATGGACAATAAAAATTTAGCCATAGCTTCAAACCGGCCTTTGGCGGGAATAGCCGTGCGAATCATCGCAGTTTTTTCGGTCGCCACCATGATCGCTTTGGTCAAACATGCCGCCGATAATGGCGTTTCAATTATAGAGAGTGTTTTCTATCGCCAGTTTTTCGCACTGTTCATATTGATACCCATCATCATGCTGCGCGGCGGGACCAAAACAGTACGCACGGACAAGTTCCCGCTTCATCTGCGCCGCATGGTTGTTGGACTGACCGGCATGATCTTCAATTTTTGGGCGGTGTCGCTACTTCCTTTAGCAGAGGCAACAACAATAGGCTTCATGGTGCCGGTCTTCGCAACATTATTGGCCATATTCCTACTGTCTGAAAGGGTTGGTCTTCACCGTTGGTCAGCCATTATTGCAGGCTTTATAGGCGTGTTGATTATTACACGCCCTGAAGCGGAGGGCTTTAGCTGGCAAGGGGTGTTGGTGGCGCTCAATGGCGCTTTATTTACTGCATGGGTCAGCATAATTATTCGCGATCTTGGCCGCACTCAAGACCCTGTTACCGTGGTGTTCTGGTTCACGATATTCTCCCTGCCACTGCTAGGCACGGCCATGATCTGGTTCGGCCAATGGCATGATGGTTATGCTTGGCTGCTGATATTTGGCATTGGTCTGTGCGGCGGAATAGCGCAGCTTGCGCTCACCAAATCGCTCCAGCTCGCGCCTGTTTCGGTGGTGCTGTCCGTCGATTATAGCGCCCTTATCTGGGCTACAATTTACGGTTGGCTTATATGGTCTACCTTGCCCACTATATGGACGCTCATCGGCGCACCGTTCATCATCGGCGCAGGGCTATATATTGCGTGGAGAGAGGGAAAGTTATCCGCCAAACCCAAAACCAAAACCTAATCCGAGCCAATATCAACGCCATAGGCAATTGGGTCTAAACTTGGCGTTCCTCGCCTTCCCAATAGGGCGCACGCAGTTCACGGCGCAGAATTTTACCAGAGGCATTGCGCGGCATTTGCGCGATAACATCAACGGATTTGGGCACTTTATAAGGCGCCAGTGATTTGCGGGCAAAAGCAATCACATCATCCGCATCAACATCATGGCCAGGCTGCGCGACAACCACCGCTTTAACAGCTTCCCCCCATTTATCGTCCGGCACACCAATGACTGCAGCCTCCAAAATATCATCATGCGCATAGAGCGTATTTTCAACTTCCGCCGGATAGACATTTTCCCCGCCAGAAATAATCATATCTTTGACGCGGTCATGAATATAAACATAGCCATCTGCATCCATATAGCCTGCATCACCTGTGTGCAGCCAGCCATCAGCATCCACCGTTTCTGCGGTTTTTTGCGG
>CAZAHS010000040.1:2570-12615 GCA_964484855.1 uncultured Sphingomonadaceae bacterium
ATTTCCGCCTCTGGCTACAATCTCGCCAACCTGATCGGTTCCAACCGGCTGATTATCATTATCGACTATACGCACCTCTACACCCGGGATTGGCAGACCGGCCGAGCGCATGCGCTTATTGCCCTGCGGATCATGGTCGCCAGGATGCAAACAGGTAAAAGTGCCTGTTGTTTCAGTCATGCCATAATGCTGCACAAACCCGCATTTTAGAACCTGCATGGCCTGTTTCAACAGGGCCAGCGGCATGGGCGAAGCGCCATAATGCATGAATTTGAGCGTGGAGAAATCCGTATCGGCAGCGCGCGGCCAGTTAATCACCATTTGAATAGCAGTGGGCACAAGAAAAACATGCGTAACCCCGTCATCAATGCCATCCAGCACGGCATCGGGCGTAAATTCGGGAATAAACTGGCCGGGAATGCCGCCATGCAGGGTCAGTGCCAAATAGCCGGAACCCGCAATATGCGCAATCGGCATGGCGACCAAAGCCTTATCCTCTGCCTGCAATTCCGCCCAATCAAAGCCCGATGTTTCCACCCTGGCTCGCAAACCGTAAAGATTATAGTTAGACAGCATTACACCCTTTGGCTTGCCAGTGGTGCCGGAGGTATAAAGCTGCAAAGCCGAGCGATGAACATCATAATCGGGCAATGAAACTGGATCATCATTTTCGCGCACCAAAGTATCAATCGCCGGAAAGTCGCATCCTTTTTTGGTGGCATATATCATCTGCACATTAGGGCATTGTGCCTGCACCGCGCTGGCTGTATCGGCAAATTCTGGTTCACAAATCAGCATTTTTGCTGCTGTATCACTAACAATATAGCAAAGCTCCGGAACCGTTAGTCGCCAGCCAAGCGGCGCTATCGTCATGCCGGCGCGGCTAACTGCAACCATAATCGCACCATAAATAGCGCGGTTTTTGCCCAGATACGCAATATGGTCATCCGCCGCCAAACCAATATTTATGAGCGCATAGGCAAAGCTTTTTGTGAAGGCACTAAGCTCTGCAAATGTCCATTGATGATCTTTATCAACAAAGGCTATTTGGTCGGGACGCTCTTGCGCCCAATAATCCACACAATCATGGGATGTCAGTTTTGCTGTTGCCTGCGACAAATTTTCTCTCCTAGAAACATATCTCATACGGATATTTATAGCGCTATAATGCGCACAATATTGGCGCACGTCAAATAGGAGATATTAGCGGCGTAGCGGTTTAAGTGCGTCTAAAAACCAGCGACAAATTATTGGCTGGCATCTCTATAATGTGATCTAAAACTATATCATTACGCTGCGCCTCTGCGGCAACAACATCCACATTGCGCAGCCCCCATTGCGGATCGCGGCTGCGCAGATTGTCATCAAATGCCACATTGCCCGGCGCTGTCTCAATTTCAGGGCGGATAAATGGCCCATAAAGATAAAGCAGGCCGCCTTTTGCAAGCTGTCGGCATGCCAAAGCAAACAGCGCTTGGGTTGCTGACCATGGCGCGATATGCACCATATTTATACACAATATTGCTGCAATATCGCCGTCCAGTTCTGCTTTTTCTATATCCAATAATATAGGCGGCAATATGTTTTTCGCTCCGCTATCTTCCACCCATGCTGCGATAGAGCAACATGCATCAACCGACACATCGCTAGGTTGGAAATGCAGGTCAGGAAAGTGCGCTGAAAAATAACAGATATGCTCACCTGTACCGCTGGCAATTTCCAGCACATGACCTTTATCTGGCAAATGCTGTTTCAGCACCGCCAATATGGCATCGCGGTTACGCAATGTTGCCGGCGCATATTTCTTATCTTCAGGTCCAGCCTCTTCGATCAGCCACGGGGTTGAATCTGCCATGATTATCTCTCGCCAAAACTATGTTCTTTGTTTAAGTGCGAGCTATGAGCAAAGAGCGCAAGGATAATGTTACATCCATTAATGGACGGTCCGATATGCAGCCGGATAAAGGGCCGGAAGTGCGCTTCCCGCCGCCATTGGTATTTTTCGGACTGATTGCGCTTGGCCTGCTGGCAGATAAATATCTGCCATTGCCCTCATTTCTTTATGGTGAAGCTATTTCCTGGCTGGGCTTTGCCATTATTGGCGCGGGCACGGCCATGATTATTATATCATTGGGCCTATTCAAGGTAGAGGGCGAAAATCCGGAACCCTGGACGGCAAGCAAAACAATTATTGCGCGCGGGCCATATCGCCATACGCGCAACCCCATGTATCTTGGCATGGCAATGATTATGCTGGGCATAGCGCTATGGCGAGATAGCGCTGGCGTGCTGTTTCTGCTGCCCGTTGCCATTTTGATTATAGACCGCTTGGTTATCGAACGCGAAGAGGCCTATTTGGTCAGGAAATTTGGCAAGCCGTATAGCGATTATCAAAGAAGTGTACGGCGCTGGCTTTAGCGATTTAGGAGCTTAAGCGGCCCCGTAACCTTGCGCAATTAGCCAGCACCAAAACAAAAAATACTTATTCCGCTGCCTCTGCGGTTACGTCCGGTTCACTCCACGCCAGCACAGGCTTGCGCGCAGCCAATGTTTCGTCAAGACGGCGCAGCGGCGCATGATAGGGCGCGCCATGAAGCGCTTCGTCGCCCGCTTTTGCTCGCTCCACCACAGAACGGAACGCCATGATAAACTCATCCAGCGCCGCCTTGCTCTCTGTCTCTGTTGGCTCGACCAGCATTGCGCCATGTACAACAAGCGGAAAATAAACGGTCATAGGGTGAAAGCCCTCATCAATTAGGCCTTTTGCCAGATCCAGCGTTGAAAAGCCTTCCGCAAAATCCTTATCGGAAAATAACGCTTCATGCATACATGCGCCGGATCCTGCAAAAGGTGCATCGAGCAGGTCTTCCATAGAACGCAGCACATAATTGGCATTCAGAACGGCATCCTCGGCAACCTGTTTCAGACCATCTGCGCCATGGCTCATAATATAAGTGAGCGCGCGGGTGTACATGCCCATTTGGCCGTGAAAAGCGGTCATGCGGCCAATGCTATGCGGATGCCGCTCGCCCGATGTTTCTTCCTCAACCAGCGTAATGACGCCATCTTCATGCCGCTCGGTAAAGGGCAGCGGGCCAAAGGGCGCCAGCGCTTCAGACAGCACAACCGGACCAGAACCCGGTCCGCCACCACCATGCGGGGTAGAGAATGTTTTATGCAAATTGATATGCATTGCATCAATGCCCAGATCGCCCGGACGAACACGGCCTACAATGGCATTAAAATTGGCACCATCGCAATAAACATAGCCGCCCACCGCGTGAACAGCGTCCGAAATCGCTTTCATATCGCGCTCAAACAGGCCGCATGTATTGGGATTGGTAATCATCACGCCGGCCACATCGGGGCCAAGGCGGGCCTTTAGCGCTTCCAGATCGACACGGCCATTTTTAGCTGGAATATTCTCAACGCTAAACCCAGCGAACGCGGCTGTTGCAGGGTTTGTGCCATGTGCGCTTTCCGGCACCAAGACTACGCTGCGATTATCGCCGCGTGCTTCCAAAGCCGCCTTGATGCACAAAATGCCGCACAATTCGCCATGCGCCCCCGCTTTCGGGGTCATTGCCACGCCGTACATGCCGGTCAGTTCAATGAGCCAAACCGCCAGCTCGTTCATCACGCCCAATGCGCCCTGCACCGTATGCACAGGCTGGAGCGGATGAATATCTGCAAAGCCGGGTAAACGCGCCATTTTTTCATTCAAGCGTGGGTTATGCTTCATGGTGCAGGAGCCGAGCGGAAAAAAGCCCAGATCAATGCCGTAATTCTGGCGTGAAAGGCGCGTGTAGTGGCGCACTGTCTCTGGCTCTGATAAGCCTGGCAGGCCAATATCGCTATTGCGCTCTAGCCCGGCCAAGCGGCTTTCTACGTGCGGCGCATCGGCAATATCCACGCCGCAGCGATCGGGCGCGCCCGTTTCAAAAATCAGCTTTTCTTTCAGCATCAGCGCTTTATTGCCCGTCACTGTTGCGGCGATGTCATTGGCTGCATCCACTCCATCTATGCCGGTTGGGCGGCCCACATTGTTCATGCTCATGCGCTTGCTCCCGCATTGTCAGTCTTGTTCATAATCGCGTCCAGTGCTGTCGCTAATTCTGCAATATCATCTTCGCTTGCAGTTTCAGTCACAGCAACCAACATAGTGTCATCAAGTTGATGCTCATCGGGGTAAAGACGCGCCAGCGAGACGCCGCCCAATATGCCCTGATCGGCCAATTCACGCACAATTGGCCGCGCATCACGGCCCAAGCGGATGGCAAATTCATTGAAAAAACTATCATTGATAAGCGTCACGCCATTTATGGCCGAAAGCGCATCCGCCGCTTTTACCGCCATAGCATGGTTAAGCGCCGCCAATTTGCGCAGCCCGCTCTCACCCAGCAATGTCATATGCACGCTAAAGGCCAAGGCGCACAGGCCGCTATTGGTGCAGATATTGGAGGTGGCTTTTTCGCGGCGGATATGCTGTTCGCGGGTTGAGAGCGTCAGCACAAAACCGCGCTCGCCATTGGCATCCACGGTCTCACCGCATAGCCGCCCGGGCATTTGCCGCAAATATTTCTTCTGGCACGCAAACAGGCCGACATAAGGCCCGCCAAATTGCAAGCCAACGCCCAGCGCCTGCCCCTCACCTACGACAATATCCGCGCCCATTTCACCCGGGCTTTTGATGGCGCCCAGAGCAACCGGCTCTGTCACCACCGCGATAACCAGCGCCTTATGTGCGTGCGCGGCCTCAACAATCCGGCGCATATCGTCAATACGGCCCAATATATCAGGATATTGCACCACAACGCAGCTGGTATCGCTGTCAATCTGGGCAATAAGCGCATCATAATCAGTCGCAGATTCCAGTGTCGGCGCCTGACTGCGCAAATCATCCTGCGTGAAATGCGCCATTGTCTGACAAACCGATACATAATGCGGATGCAAACCGGATGATAGCAGCGCCTTACCGCGCCGCGTAATCCGCCGCGCCATCACAATCGCCTCCCAGCATGCAGTCGAGCCATCATACATGCTGGCATTGGCAACATCACAGCCAAAGAGCCGCGCAACCTGGCTCTGAAATTCAAACAGCATTTGCAGCGTGCCCTGCGCGATTTCCGGCTGATAAGGCGTATAGGCCGTCAAAAACTCACCGCGCTGAATAATATGGTCAACACTGGCCGGCACATGGTGACGATAGGCCCCTGCGCCCAAAAAAAATGGCATCTGCCCCGCCACGCTGTTTTGCGCAGCCAGTTTTTGCATATGGCGCTCAACCGCCATCTCGCTGGCATGATTTGGCAATCCGCGTATCGGCCCATCAAGCCGCGCTTCCTCGGGCACGTCAGCAAATAAAGCATCAACATCGCTTGCGCCAATGGTGCGCAGCATATCCTGACGGTCTGTATCATTCAGCGGCAAATAACGCATAAGATTGAGTTCCCTTAAGGGCGTAAGTTAAAGTGTTTTCAGAAAAGCTTTATAGTCAGATGCACTCATCAGCTCTTCCAGCTCGGATGTGTCGCTGAGCGTTAATTTGAAGAACCATCCATCACCTTCGGGATCAGAATTGACCAGTGAAGGGTCGTCAGCCAATGCCTCATTGCCCTCTGTCACTTCGCCGCTGACCGGTGAATAGACATCGCTGGCGGCCTTAACCGATTCCACAACTGCGGCCTCATCGCCCTTATCAAAGGCTTTGCCTTCTTCGGGCACCTCGACAAACACCACATCGCCCAATTGCTCCTGCGCATGGTCGGTAATGCCTACGGTCGCGATATCACCCTCGACCAAAATCCATTCATGTTCTTCAGTAAAATATAATGACATGGCATATGCTCCTAAGACTTGGCCTGAACTTCAGGCGGATTTGGGTTGGCGGTGATAGCCATTTGGAACAAATGGCATATTGGTAACTGTGGAAGTGATGATCTTGTTCCGTTGACGTAGCAAAACTGTGCTGCCCGTTGCCGCCAATGCAGCCGGAACATAGGCCATAGCAATGGGGCGTTCTAGTGATGGAGAAAAGCCGCCACTGGTCACTGCGCCAATGATATTGCCATCTGCATCCACCACATCAGCACCCTCACGCACGGGCTGGCGGCCATCAATCAGCAGCCCAACACGCATGCGCTCAGCTTTATCGGGATATTGCGCCAATACCGCTTTTGCTCCCGCATAATCAGCCGCCTCACGCCTTGATTTGGATAAGGCAAAAGACAAATTCGCTTCAACAGGCAAAGTTTCTGGCGACAGATCATGACCATATAATGGCAGCCCCGCCTCTAACCGCAAACTATCGCGCGCGCCAAGGCCGACCGGTTTTACCTCGTCCATTGCGATTAAAGCATCTGCCAGCGTCTGAGCATGCTCAGCAGGCACAGAAATTTCCAACCCATCCTCTCCGGTATAGCCAGAGCGGCTGATACCCAGAGGAATATCGCCCCACAAGAACGGGCCGGCTTGCATAAAATACATATCGGCAACGCCGGGAACTAACCTTGCAAAAGCGGCCACCGCTTTTGGCCCTTGTAGGGCCAGCAAAGCGGCTTCTTTAAGGTGCACCAGCTCAACGTCATCAGGCAAATTAGCCTGCATATAGGCTATGTCATCATGCTTTGTCGCACCATTGACCACCAGATATAGGCTCTTCGCTGCATTGGTGACCATCAGATCATCCAAAATGCCGCCTTTATCATTGAGCAACAAAGAATAGCGCATTTTGCCAGGCTTTAATGTGGTAATTGCGCCCGGGACAATGCGCTCCAATGCCTTTGCTGCATTATCGCCGATCAGACTGATTTGGCCCATATGGCTGACATCAAACAGACCTGCATGGCTGCGCGTCCATAAATGCTCCGCCATAATGCCTTCATATTGGATCGGCATGGAATAGCCCGCAAAAGGCACCATGCGCGCGCCCTGCGCAACATGCCAATCATTGAGAGGGAGTGGTTCAATCTTCTGGGTCGCATTCTCGGTCACGTAGCAGTCCCTTTACGGTGGCCGCCTTGTCATAAAGCGAGCCGGGTTCAGTGCGAATAAAGCCATGGCCCTATCTTTGCTCTGCCCCCTCTGTCACGGTACCTGAGAGTTTTCTCAAACCAGAAATGGCCTGCGCCACTGCTGCTTGATTACCCCTTCGGTGGCCCTTTGCCAAAGCAAAGAAGCGCTTTCCAGAGTGTCCTGCCGATACGGTCCTTGAGACCTGAGAGTTTCCGGGGCGGTTGCTCCTTCGGTAGTTTAAACCAACTTTTTAAAAAGCTGTTTCAAACATTCTCCCGCATCAGCCTTGATTTGCATCAAAGACAAAAAATTTCTGCCGTACCTTCGAAAAAGAGTCAATTCGCTACTGCGTAATAATTGGTAACAATATGAAAATGCAGTGAATAAAAATATAAACATCGTGCTTTGGCAGCACCCAAATATAGCATCATGCTGCAACGCAGCAATTTAGATGTAGCAAAGCGCCTTAAAGCGAATCTCTCATCCTATTTACACATGCGTCAGGCCAGATGGCGGCGGGCCAATATGTTTGGCATATTGGTTAAGCGCATAGCGGTCTGTCATGCCGGCGATAAAGTCCATCATAAGCCGACCATTTTGGCATGGATCATTGCCAAGCCTTGCCTGCCAGTCATCAGGAAGCTGAGCCGGATTGCCACGGTAAAAGCGTGCTAGGGCCTCGATAATATCAGCAGCACGGTCCGCAGCCTCACATTGCCGGGGATGCAAATAAAGCTGTTCATACATAAATGCTTTCAGCGCTCGCTCACGCTGCGCCATATCATCGGAAAATCCGCAAATTATTTGTCCGGCATTGCGCACATCATCAGCGCTTTGAATATCGCACTGCTTAATGCGTAGCCGCGTGGTTTCGATAACATCATTAACCATCAGGCCAATCTGACCGCGTACAAGCTCGCGTAGCAGTTGACCCTCACTCGCTTTAGGATATTTTGCCGAAAGATCATTCCATAATTCAGCCAATGTCCGCTCTTTTAGCAATGTTGGAAGGTCCAGAAAACCTGCCCTATATCCGTCATCAATGTCATGATTATCATAGGCAATATCATCAGAAACCGCAGCAATCTGCGCTTCTAAAGATGCATAGGTGGACAGTTCCAATCTGGCCGCACTATCGCATTGTGCCAATGCCCAGCCAGCATGAGCGACAGGGCCATTATGCTTGGCCAAACCCTCTAATACTTCCCAGCTAAGATTAAGCCCCGTGCGGTCAATATAGGGGCAATCAAGCTGCATAACGGTACGCAATGTTTGCGCATTATGGTCAAAACCGCCGCAATCAGCGAATACGATATTCAGTGCACGCTCGCCAGCATGGCCAAAAGGCGGATGCCCAATATCATGTGCCAGACACAATGCCTCGGTCAGATCTTCATTCACGCCCAAGGCACGCGCAATAGTGCGGCCAATTTGCGCAACCTCTAGGCTGTGCGTTAAGCGAACACGATAATGGTCGCCATCGGGCGCGATAAAAACCTGGGTTTTATGCCGCAATCGGCGGAATGAAATGGAATGGATAATCCGGTCGCGATCACGCTGAAATACATCGCGCGGCCCGCGCACATTGCTATGCGGCTCGGCAAATTGCCGGCCACGCGATTGCTCGGCGATGCTGGCATAGGGTGCTACAGCGCCCATATTATCCGAATTATTTGCAAAGGCATTGGCCATAGCGGTCAATCAGCCGCCAATATCCATTTTACCGCTGCATCTGCATGGATTTTGGTGCTGTCATAAATAGGCAGAACATTGGCTTTTGTGTTTACCAGCATTTCTAATTCGGTGCTGCCCAATATAATCGCCTCAATATCCTCTTTGGCGATATCGGTAAGGAATGTTTTCATCGTGCGCTCACTGTCACGATTCACCTCATTATGCATCAGCTCTTCATAGATGATACGATCAACCTCTGTCACACGCTCTATATTGGGCGTCATAAGATTAACCCCATGCGCTATCAGGCGGCGGCGATAAAAGCTTTCCGTCACCACATTGCGCGTGCCAATAATCGCGGCTTTCTTAATGCCATCGGCCTCCATCTTCTCACCCACGCAATCCGCAATATGGATAAGCGGGATAGAAATCTGCGCAGCAACATCATCAGCGATACGGTGCATGGAATTGGCGCAGATAATCAGTGCAGTTGCGCCCGCATTCTCAAGCCGCTGCGCCGCTGCGCCAAGTTTTTCTGATGCCATTTCCCATTGTGCAGGCTTTTCAAGACGCGATAAATCGCAAAAATTAAAGCTTTCAATGATCAAGGGCGCACTGCACATACCACCAGCCAATCGCTGCACATCAGAGTTGATGTGACGATAATAGGTCATAGTGGATGCCCAGCTCATTCCGCCGAGCAAGCCAATTTTACGCATTATTTTAGTTTCCGATCAATCCAGCGCTTTAACAATGGATTCGACCATTTTCTTCGCATCAGACAGAAGCATCATCGTTTGGTCCATATAGAACACATCATTGTCAACACCGGCATAACCGACACCGCCCATAGACCGTTTAATGAAGAAAACCTGTTTGGCTTTATCAACATCAAATACCGGCATGCCATATATTGGCGATGATTTATCAGTTTTTGCCGCTGGGTTCACAACATCATTTGCGCCGATAATGAAGGCCACATCGGCCTGCGCAAATTCGCTGTTAATATCCTCAAGCTCAAACACCTCATCATAAGGCACATTGGCCTCTGCCAGAAGCACATTCATATGGCCCGGCATACGACCCGCAACGGGGTGGATAGCGTATTTTACATCAACGCCTTCTGCCTTCAAAGCATCCGCCATTTCGCGCAGCACGTGCTGGGCCTGCGCCACCGCCATGCCATAGCCTGGAATGATGATGACTTTTTCAGCCTGTTTCAACATGAACGCCGCATCATCGGCGCTGCCCTGTTTATAGGGGCGCTGTTCGCGCACTTCGCCGCCGCCAGAGCTTTCTTCTGCGCCAAAGCCGCCCGCGATAACGCTGATAAAGCTGCGGTTCATCGCCTTACACA
>CAZAHS010000040.1:12625-13598 GCA_964484855.1 uncultured Sphingomonadaceae bacterium
CTGATTATCTGCGCCAATTCCATGCACCGTATCGCTGATGATGTTGCTGCGGTTCATCGCCTTACACATGATGTAAGACAAAATTGCACCTGATGACCCCACCAATGCGCCCGTGATAATCATCGCGGTATTGCCGAGCGTAAAGCCCATCGCCGCAGCGGCCCAACCGGAATAGCTGTTGAGCATAGACACAACAACCGGCATATCCGCCCCGCCAATCGGAATGATGAGCAGGAAGCCAATGATAAAGGCGAGCAATGTGATCCAGATAATCAGCTGCCCCTCACCTGCTCCGCCTGCGCCAGATACAGCATAAAAACCAACCATCGCTATGATGGCGCCCAAAATGCCAAGATTGATAAGGAGCCGCCCCGGCAGCATGATGGGCGAACCAGACATATTGCCGTTAAGTTTCAAAAAGGCGATGACCGAGCCGGAAAAAGTGATAGCACCAATGGCAATTCCAAGGCCCAGTTCAATACGGCTGGCCAGGAATATCTGCCCTGCATCATCTAAAATGCCAAAGCCAATAGGGTCTAACCAGGCTGCAAGACCAACAAATACAGCCGCGAGACCAACCAGCGAGTGAAAGGCCGCCACAAGCTGCGGCATATCTGTCATCGCAATGCGGCGAGCGGTTACGAAACCGATCACGCCGCCAATGGCGATCGCAATGCCAATTTCGGGCAATGTTGCTATCTGGTGCGTGACCAATGTTGTGACCACAGCAATCAGCATACCCGCCATGCCATAGCGGTTACCCGCACGGCTGGTTTCAGGGTGCGACAGACCACGCAGCGCCAATATAAAGAACACACCAGCAACCAGATAAGCCAGTGCTACCAATGGGTTAACAGCCTCTGCGCCATCAGCGGCCAAGGCAGGGCTGGCGATAAAGGCCAGCAGCAATGCAGCAAGGGCGCGCATCATTTCTTCTCTTTCTTTTTATACATGGCCAGCATCCGCTCCGTCA
>CAZAHS010000041.1:0-13557 GCA_964484855.1 uncultured Sphingomonadaceae bacterium
ACGACCATCTCACCGCGCTCCATCAGGTCTTCATCATCCAACCCGTCCCAAGCTGGCATAATCTCACTAACCCGCGGGGTGGCAAATTCATCACGTACCGCAATCAGCTCTTCGCGCATAACGCCATAGAGTTTGACCCGATCACCCAAAATAGCCAGATATTCGGCAATGTCTTTAGACAGCGCCTCCAGCTCATTGCCGATTTCATCACGGCCAATGGCGGTAAGGCGGTGCAGGCGCAGATCAAGGATTGCCCGAACCTGCGTTTCGCTTAGTTGATAGCTATCGCCCTCAACATCGCTTTCCAGCGCCTCGATCAAGCGGATATAGGGCGCGATTTCAGCAACTGGCCATTGCCGTGCCAATAATGCCGTGCGCGCTTCAACCGGGCTGGATGAACCGCGAATAATCTTCACAACTTCGTCCAGATTCGTTACGGCAACGACCAGGCCGAGCAAGATATGCGCTCTGTCGCGTGCTTTCTTTAGCTCAAATTTTGTACGCCGTGTAATGATTTGCTCACGAAAGCTCACAAAGCTTGTTAAGGCGGTACGCAGTGTAAATGTTTCAGGGCGGCCATTGCGGATCGCGAGCATATTGGCGGGAAATCCGCTTTGTGCAGGGGTGTGGCGCCAAAGCTGATTCAACACGACCTCTGCCGTGGCATCACGCTTTAGATCAACCACAACGCGCACACCGGCGCGGCTTGATTCATCACGAATATCTGAAACGCCCTCAATGCGGCCATCTTTGGCGGCCTCCGCGATTTTTTCGACCAGACCGGATTTGCCGACCTGATAGGGAATGGATGTCAGCACGATAGAGCGCTTTTCGCCGCGTCTTTCTTCAATTTCATGGCGGGCCCGCATCAAGATGGACCCGCGTCCTGTGGAATAAGCGGATTTTGCCCCAGCATTGCCTAAAATAAGGGGTGCAGTGGGGAAATCAGGGCCAGGCACAATCTCCATCAACTGTTCATCAGTCGTCATGGGATCGTCCATCAGCGCCAAACAGGCGTTAATCACTTCGCCCAAATTGTGCGGCGGAATGTTGGTTGCCATACCCACCGCAATGCCGCCCGCTCCATTGACCAGCAAATTGGGGAAGCGTGCTGGCAAAACCTGCGGCTCATGCTCGCTGCCATCATAATTGGGGGTAAAATCGACTGTATCTTTATCAAGGTCATCGAGCAGGAAATTGGCGACCTTTGCCAGCCGCGCCTCTGTATAGCGTTCCGCAGCCGGCGGGTCAGGGTCCATGGAGCCGAAATTGCCCTGACCATCAATAAGCGGCACCCGCATCGACCATGGCTGCGTTAGCCGCGCCAGAGCATCATAAATTGCCTGATTGCCATGCGGGTGATATTTACCCATGCAATCGCCGACAATACGCGCAGATTTGCGATAGGGACGGTTAAAATAATAGCTATTTTCGCGGCAGGTCCATAATATGCGGCGGTGTACCGGCTTTAAACCATCATGAATATCGGGCAAAGCACGGCTCACGATAACCGACATCGCATAATCCAGATAGCTGGATTTCATCTCATCGACGATATCAATGGGTGAAATATCAGATGGGCCGGGGTCAAATGCGTCAGGGCCGGTTGGTTCGTCCGTCACTATAGAGATTTCCTATCAAAAAAACGTCTCTATTAGTTAGGGCATTGGCTAGATTTTGGCCAGTCTCAAGCCGCTATCGGGGCGTTTTATCGACAGGTAATTTATATGCTGCAAATGCCGGTTTTTAATCGGCTTTTACGGCGTGATTTTTTGGCCATCCCAAGCAAAAATTTGACCCGAACTTTCTGGCTCTAACCGGTCAATAACGCCGAGCATTTTCTGCGCAGAATATTTCGCTGTAAATAGCTTACCATTAGGAACTGAACGCTGGAAAGGCTCGCTCAAACCGGTATCTACTGTGCCTGGGTGCAGGGCGGTTGCAATAGATAACGGGTTTTTGCGCGACCATTCTATAGCCGTGTTGCGTATAATCATGTGCAGAGCAGCTTTTGAGGCACGATAACCATACCAACCACCCAGATTATTATCGGAAATGCTGCCCACGCGCGCGCCCAATGCTGCAAAGACAGCGCGGTCTTTGCGCGGCATAAGCGGGATGAAATGTTTCGCTACTAACGCCGGACCCACGGTATTTACCTGATAAACGCGGGTCAGCCAGTCGGCATCTAACTCTCTCAGGCTTTTTTCAGGCTGGTTTTGGTCATCATGTAAGATACCAGTTGCGCATATAATAAGCGCAGGATTTACAGATTGAGCTTTTACAAATGCAGCGGCCTTCTTAACCGATTGCTCATCGCAAATATTGATATAATGGTCATCGCTGTCATGGCGTGAAAGGCGAAAAACGCGATCATATTTTGCAGATTGCTCCAATATCTCACACAGCGCCTTGCCGATGCCTCCCGACGCACCGATGATAACGGCATCGCGGTTGCGCAATGTCATGAGCGGGTAAAACGCCAGTTTAGTGCGTCGCTCGCCTCGGCATCATATTGATAGCCATCGACATCAAAATGCTTGATATCGTTTGGCTCTACCAGATGGTTATCACAAATATAGCGCGCCATAAGGCCGCGCGCTCTTTTGGCGGCAAAACTCTGAAAGCGCGGGCCATCAGGGCCATGCTGTCGAAAGTCCATAGTGATGACAGGCCGTGACAGATGTTTGTTACCAGCCTCTATAGCGGCAAAATATTCTTTGCTGGCCAGATTTATAATAGCTTTGGCATCGGCCTTATCGACGCTTTCTTGCACTGCTTTAGCAGGTTCTTCGCCCCAGAAATCAGTAAGTTTTTTGCGGCGCGGTGCCCATCTTGTTCCCATTTCTAACCGGTGCGGTCGTATATTGTCTAGCGGACGTAACACGCCATATAGGCCGGAAAGAATACGCAGATGGTTCTGCGCATAATCCAATGCAGGGGCTTCGATTGTCTTGGCATCAAAGCCTGTATAAACATCGCCATTATAAGCAAAAATCGCCTGCTTTTCCGGCTGTTGGAAAAAATCCTTATACCGCTTTCTGTTCAGCTCTATCAGAGCATCTGAGACAGGCATTATAGTTTTCAGCTTAGGCCCTGAAAAACGGCTGAGCGCGCTGACCAACTGTGAGGTTTTCTCCGAAAATGATATTTCACTGGTCTGTGTGAAAGGAGCAGGATTATCAAAATCAAGCGATTTTGCGGGAGAGATTAATATTATCATAGGTGCAATTTAGAACCTTATATAGCCTTTTGCTAGAGGGCGGAGTGCTTTCTATTCAATTTCTATTCACAGCGGCTCTGCTACACCCAATTCATGTTTGAATGATGCTGGTAACGGTTTATATGTAGATATAGCAAAGACAGCAAAACACGGAATAACGCATTTTGGAGAGTTTCATGCGCACACGTTTTTTATACACATTGTCTCTTGGTCTGGCCGTTTCAACAATGGCGATGACGGCAATGCTGGCCCCTGTTGATGGCGCCTATGCCCAAAAGAAAAAGAAAAATAAGAAAGCCAAAAAACAAAAAGAAGAATTATCCGAAGAGTTTTTGGCGCCATATAATGCTGCTGTTACAGCGCTGGAAGCCAAAGATGCCGCCACTTTGGAGGCGCAACTAGGTCAAGCCGCTGCGATGGCCAAAAGCAGTGATGAAAAATTCCGCCTTGGAAATGCATATATCCAGCTTGGCGGAATGAAAAGCGACACAAATATTCAACGCAAGGGCCTGGACCTTATGTTGGACAGCGGCCGCGTTGCTCCAGAGCAATATGCGCGCTTTAGCTTTTTGTCTGGCAATTTTGCCTATAGCGCCAAAGAATATGCCACAGCCGAAGGCCGGTTGAAACAGGCCCTTGATGCCGGATATTATAATGACAATGCAGAATTGCTTTATGTAGATTCCATCTACCAACAAGGCCGCACAGCGGAAAGCCTGCAATTGTTAGAAAATGTCGTCACACGCATTCAGCAAAGCGGCGAGGCCGTTCCTGAGGATTATTTCCGCCGTGGCTTGCGTCAGGCTTATAGTGCCAAAGACGTAGCCAAAACTACTGCATGGAGCCAAAAATGGGTTGCAGCCTATCCCAATCAGCAAAGCTGGCGGGATTCGCTGGTTCTCTTTCGTGATGGTTCGGCTTTTGATTCAAAAACCAATGTTGATTTGATGCGTTTAATGCGCGCCTCCAACGCTTTGGCGAGTGAACGTGACTATGCCGAATATATTGAAAATGCTGATCCGCGCCGTTTGCCAGGCGAAGTTCTAAGTGTTGTTGAAGAGGGTATCGCAAAGGGTACATTGGAATCTGGCGATGAATTTTTCTCTGAACAATTAAACGCGGCCAAATCTCGCATTTCCGAAGACAGGGGCTCTTTGGCGTCAGGCGGCAAAGCATCGCGCAGTTCTTCTAACCCGCGCATCGCAATTGGCACCGCCGATGCATATTTGGGCTATGGTGAATATAGCAATGCGATTGATCTTTATAATGTCGCGTTGCAAAAGCCGGGCGTTGATAGCGACCTTGTAAATACGCGTATTGGTATCAGCAATGCTCTGGCAGGCAATTATGATGCTGCAAAAGCCGCGTTCGCAAATGTGGGCGGAAGCCGAACAGATCTTGCCAAGTTTTGGACAATTTGGGTTGAGAACCAAGCATCAGCAAGTGCTTCAGCCACGCCTGCGGCTCAGCCTGCGACATAATATTTCGTAGTCTCATTTGGACTAAAGCCAAACAAAAGAGCGCCGAGCAATTAAACTGCTCGGCGCTTTTTTACGTTTTCACGATTAGTAATTTTATTTCGTGCCTGAAAATGGCACTCCAGGAAGGTTCTTCGTGGTCCGTATGGTGAGCGATGTTTTGATGCTGTCAACATGAGGTCCAACGGTCAGCTTGGAGGTAAGAAATTCCTGAAAGCTTTGAAGATCGCGCGACAGGATTTTCAGAATGAAATCAACCTCTCCATTGAGCATATGGCATTCGCGCACTTCATCCAGAGCTGTCACATGCTCCTCAAATTCGCGCAGCGCCGATTCTGCCTGACTTTTAAGGCTAACCATAGCGTATACGCTAATGGCATAGCCCATAGCCACTGGGTCAATATCGGCATGATAGCCGCGGATAACGCCAGAATCCTCAAGCGCACGAACCCGTCGTAAACAGGGCGGTGCGGTCAGTCCGACGCGAACAGCCAAATCAACATTTGTAATGCGACCTTCGGACTGTAACTCGGACAGCAGCATGCGGTCTATGTCATCAAGATTGTGGGTCGCCATGCTCTACCTCGTATATTCGGGGTGAAAAAAATATCTATTATCACGTCCTTATAAGCAATTTAATGAAATAATGTGATTTTTAACCATAATAATATTATTATCTAGCGCAATTGTCTCATATTGCAACGACCCTTTTATAGTCGCTTTAACTTTTCAGAAACCACAGCTAGTCTGAATTTATATATTGTTTTGATGAGCGGAAATGCTGCTGTGTTGCCTTATTATGATGACAGATTGTCAACGGTTATTGCCGGACCTGTTCCGGAAAGGGCATTGGCGCGGGTGCAATATAGGCAGTTGCTTGACTTGCTTGCAGGCGCGGCACCAACCCTAGCAACACAAGAGGATGCAGCTTCTGCAGGCATCTTCTCTTCGGATCAAATGGTGTCCGGACTAACCAGATTGCACCAATTATCAACGCGCATGACAATAGAGCAGGAAAAAGATGCGCTATCAGAATTGCATAAGCCGCTGACATCTCCTGCATTGTTAAATTACTTATTCTCCAAAAAATCGACTCGCGACGGCGCTTTGCAGAAAAGCCATTTTACGCATGAGCAGTGGTTGAGCATGCAATCTCTATTTGGATCAAGTGCTAGATCATATCTGCAAGACAAAGGTGTTTTTGCTTCTGGCAATGGGGCAAATGCGGCCATTACAGATGAGGAAGATTTTATAGGTTCTTCATCTTCCAGCCAGTCCGATATTGCAGATGATGTACTGATATTAAGCGCTGATGCAGATATTTCAGAATCTAATATTCAAAGCAATGCGCCTAAAAATAGCGGGATTCGCCTTAGCAAAATTAAGAGCAAAGACATTCAAGGAGAAGAAATTCGGCCTGACGCACTGGATTCTGGCGGAAATACAGCAGTCAAAGGTCGGAATATATCCGATTTGGTTGCGCGTATCGAAAACTTTACAAAGGCCGGGAACCGTTCAAACACAAATGGCGAGGCGGTATCTTTATTGCCGCTGGAAGAATTGGATGCCTTACAACAAACAGGCAGACAATTGGAGTTTCAGACTGATAAAGACGGTGTGATTGTCGCTGCATCCCATAGCAATTTTGTTGGTGTAAAATTGTTTATGGCCGCAGAAGATGCCGGATGGGGCTGTGACCAAGCTACGTGCAGACGCTTTTTAAACAAAATGGCTATTCGGCGCGGTATTATAATTGTGCCTGGCCAAATGGGCGGGCAAAAATATATAGATGCCCAGCCCGAATTTGATGAAAATGGCCGCTATTGCGGATATAAAGCTGTTATTTTTCCTGATCCTCATCAATGTCTTGCTGAGCAATCAGCCAAGCCATCAGATGATGATGAGCGCAGCGACCATTATCGGCAGCTTATCCATGAATTGCGAACGCCTGTTGGAGCCTTGAAGGGGTTTGCAGAAATTTTGCAAAGCCAGCTTTTTGGCCCGGTTTCGAAACAATATCGAGAGATGGCGACAATGATTTTGGAGGATAGCGAGCTATTATTGTCCCATTTTGAGCATTTGAAACATTTCGAGCAAAAATCTGAAACCAGCGCGCAGCCGGCAGCCGTAAAACTTATAGATGTGGCGGAGCAGTTAAAAACGGCGATGATATCCGCGGCGCCAAACGCACAAATATGCCTGAATTTGCAACAAGGCCACCATTTATATATTGCATATGAAATGGCCAGTGGCCTGAAATTCTGGGCGGAGAGCCATGCAAATGGTTTGGCTGGCGAGATTTCCGTTTCGTTCATGATTAGCAAAATGGAAGACAGAATCCATGCTGTTTTTACAAATGGCAGATACGCCGCCAATGATAAAAATAGCGGCAAGAATGAAGATAAAAGAAATTTTGCTCTATCATTGGCGCATGCTCGCTTGCTCGATGCCGGCGCAAAGATAGAAAGCGATAGCGAAAAGACGATTATAGACTTGCCGGTTATGCCTGTTATAAATTCACAACAATTGGGGTAATTCAGGCAAAATTCTGTGTCTTTTCAAGCAATAAACATTCCACCGGATCAACCCGATTGGTTTTCATTTCCTGATTCGTTCGGCCAGCGTTACATTGTGACCGTAGATACAGAAGAAGATTTTGACTGGGATAAACCGCTATCTCGTGATGGATATGGGCTTGATAGTCTTGACCGGTTGGACAAATTTCAACAATTTTGCGAAGGCCAGAATGTATCGCCAATCTATTTGGTTGATTACCCTGTCATCACCAATGCACCCGCTGCGGAACGGTTAAAAAGCTTTGTTGATGCGGGAAAGGCCGCCGTTGGCGCGCAGCTTCATGCTTGGGTCAGCCCCCCATTTGACGAAGAAACGAGTAATTTTAACAGCTATGCCGGCAATTTGCCCAAAGATATAGAACGGGCCAAGCTTTTAACCTTGGTTGCAAAAATCGAAAAAACGCTTGGCACGGCGCCTATAATTTACAGGGCTGGGCGCTATGGCACTGGCCCAAATACCGCAGCTATTTTACGCGAAGCCGGTATTTTAATGGACAGCTCTGTGCGCAGCAAATTCAACTATAGCGCTTATGAAGGCCCGGATTATACCTATCATCCCGTAAAGCCCTATTGGTTGGATACTCAGCGGCAATTGTTGGAATTACCATTAACAACAATGTTTTGGGGTTTGTTTAGGCATCAGGGAAATCTTGTTTTTCCGCGACTCTCTCGTCGCCCTACTTTACGTTCAATTCTGGCTCGTACCAATATGTTAGAGCGTATCGCACTCACTCCGGAAGGCATTACGGTGGATGAGGCGATCCGTGCAATTGATATGGCCATTGACGAAGAATTGCCGCTTCTAAATTTTTCATTCCATTCACCGTCATTACAACCCGGACATACGCCCTATGTTAGGAATAAGGGCGATTTAGACAGGCTATATGATTGGTGGCGACGGGTATTCGCTTATTGTGAACTGCGTAATTTTAAGCCGGCAACGCTTGAAGATATAAAGCAATCCGCCTTTATCTAGAGGCTGATAAGATAAATTTGCAATTTGATTTCGCAATTTTATGTTTTGTCGCTTGCCAAGCAATCAAGGTTTCGGCTAGTGGGCTGCAAATGGGTTTGGGCCTGTAGCTCAGTTGGTTAGAGCTGGCCGCTCATAACGGCTAGGTCGGGGGTTCGAGTCCCTCCGGGCCCACCAAATCATCGGTCTGGCCGGTGTCAGGCATTTGTGTGATACGCAAATGCCAGTCAATATGTCGGGGAGTGGCGCAGCCTGGTAGCGCACCTGTTTTGGGTACAGGGGGTCGCAGGTTCAAATCCTGTCTCCCCGACCATATTGACCTTTACTATATGCTTACGCACAAAAAAACCGGCACTCCTCTAGGGAATGCCGGTTTTTTGTTTGTTAAGTCATACCGATTTACGGCGATGTTGGTGTATCATCATCGCTATCAGATAGAATCACAATTCCGCCGATAACAGCAGCCGCGGCCAATAGTGCAGGTATGATCGGAAATCCATTTCCGTCAGTAACCGCAGCTTCAGCGGCCTCTACCGGCGTAGCCACAGGTTTTTTAACCGGCAACACACAGCCAGCCGCACCGCCCGCACATAGCCCGCCTGAAAAGCTAACATCGGTCAAACCAGTGCGTGCTTGTCCCGCCGTGGTTCCGGCGATCAGCATAAGCCCTGCTGCGGCTGCAGTAATTTTTGCAATAATATTCATATCACTCCCCTAAAAGGTTCACCAATTGCATGCTGAAAATTTCTGAAACAGATGCAATATGAGATGTTAGCTATAGCAATAATGATATATCTGAAAGTAAAATGATGTTTGATACATAGGTATATAAATGAAAAATAATGTAAAAAATCTGTGGTTACATTTTACATTATAGGCATATCATATTGCCTCACATTTTAGTATATGGATATGGCTTATAAGGCATGATGGGGACATTATGATAATGTCGTACCATATGAATAAAGGGAAGGACGATTTATGCTCTTATCTAAAAAGGCCATTTATACAGCGGCCATTATCGGATTAACCATGGGCGGCGGTACAGCTTATGCGCAATCGCCAGATGGCAGTGAATTGCGCGGCCATACAGTGGACGTGGTTTTTGGGGACGGCTCACGCAATAGTGTGTATTTTGCACCAAATGGTCAGGCGCAAATTACAGGTGACGGCGTTAGAGCGAACGCAAATTGGGCCGTGCGCGGCAATCAATTGTGCCTTAATAATGGTTCGATGCAGGAATGTTGGAATTATAGCCGGCGTTTTGT
This sequence comes from uncultured Sphingomonadaceae bacterium, assembly GCA_964484855.1. Lineage (GTDB taxonomy): Bacteria > Pseudomonadota > Alphaproteobacteria > Sphingomonadales > Sphingomonadaceae > Alterisphingorhabdus. The sequence continues at coordinate 9,519 of CAZAHS010000041.1, forward strand.
TGCGGGTGAAACATTGTCTTTAGCCAGCAGTTGTGACGAGGCTTCGCGTTGGACTGCCCGTTCAGTCAACCCGCCGCCCGCGCCAGCTCCTGTGCAGCGAGTCGCGCCAGTACAAAGAGGCGAGCGGGGCTGATTTGTTAGCAGTCTTGCCTAAAACATTATCTGCAATAGCGGCATTGTCTCTGGTCTTTATGGCAAGTGATAATGTCGCTATTGCTGCTACTGGTGATGGTGATCTTTCTGTCTATTACATAGGCAATGATTTCCAAGGCCAGCCTTTTGCTGTGCAGGGCGCCCTGGCTGCAGGAAATGTAGATCAGTCAGCTACCAAGTCTAGGCAAGAGAATTTTTTAACGGCTGATTATGCCGAAGCTATTACTGTTTTTGACCGCAAATGGGGCGATTTGCCTCAAACGCAATTGCTTTATCTGCGACCGCTCAAAGAGGGTGCCTCTGGGCAGGATGTCGCTTTATTACGCGAACGACTGGGTTTGCCCACTGGCGATATCTATGATGCGGCCTTGTCGGAAAAGATATTTGCCTTTCGCCGCGACCATGATTTGGCCAGCGGATTCACATTTGATAAGAATATTCTCATCGCCCTTAATAAAGGCCATGGGCATTACCGGCGCAAATTATCAGTTAATATGCAACGCGCCAGCCAATTGCCTAGTGATCTGGGCAAGCGCTTCATATTGGTCGATGCTGCTGAGCAGCGCCTTTATATGTATGAAGGTGACCGCGTTGTAGATTCAATGCGAGTGATTGTTGGAAAACCCAATGATGCGACACCGATGATGGCAGGTCTGATCCGCTATTCGGTTCTTAATCCTTATTGGAATATTCCCCCCGATTTAACCCGTGACCGCTATGCTCAAAGAGTTATCAAGGGCGGAAAGGCATATTTACAGCGCGCTGGCTTTGAAGCGCTTTCGGACTGGACTGAAAATGCCCGAATATTGTCTCCAGATGAAGTGGATTGGCATGCTGTCGCAAGGGGCGATAGAGAATTGCGACTGCGTCAAAGACCTGGCCCGGGCAATGGCATGGGGAATATTAAATTCATGTTCCCGAATGACTTTGGCGTTTATCTGCATGACACGCCTGGAAAATCATTGTTCAATAATGAAAGCCGCGCTTTAAGTGCAGGCTGTGTGCGCGTTGAAAAGCCATGGGTTTTGGCTCAATGGCTATATGGCGAGCGGCCGCAAGTGAGCAATGGTCTTGCTGAGCAGATTGTCACTCTTGATGAACCTGTTCCAGTGTATCTGACCTATTTTACAGCGGTACCAACACAATTTGGCTTTCAATTCCGTGACGATATTTATGAACGCGATAACCGGACACGGCTTACCATCAAAAATCCGTTAGGCGGTACCGATCTGTAATTCGTATCGGATCATTTAGACGTAACCGCGCATTCTATTCTGCATCGCCGGTTTATTCTTAGCCCGTCTTTTCTGCGCTTGCCTCTTCTTTGTCTGTGCTCTGCTCGCCTTTGCTATCAGCGTCGCCATCACTTTCATCATCCGTTCGCGGGGCAACATTATTGAGCGAATCAATCTCTATCTGCATGGCTTTATCTGCCGCTTCTTCAAGCGTTTGTGCGCCTTCTTCAATTTGTTGATCTTCGCTTAGCTCGCTATTATCTGGCGGCACATCGTCAGGCGCTTTGCTGCACGCTGCCGCCATAAGCACAAGCCCTGAAGCCAGTAAATAGCGCTGTTTCATGCTCATTGTTCAACTGGCCTTGCTGCAATATCCGCCTCGCTATTGGCGATGATAGACAGCACAGTCACCCAAGCAGCCACATTTTGCTTCAGCATGGCCGGATCAATTTTGTCGAGCGTATCATCGGGCGTATGATGCAGGTCAAAATAGTCTGTTCCATCTTGCTGCAGGTCAATGGCATTTACGCCCAAAGCAACCAGCGGACCATTATCAGGGCCGCCGCCAGCAGGTGCCGGCCATGGGCCAATACCCAATGTAGAAAGCCCATTGACTATCTCTGTCTGTAGCGCCTCATTGCCTTTGGGCAGTTTAAATTCGACGCGGTAAATCCGTCCAGCACCGAAATCTGATTCCATGGCAATGGCATGGCCTTTTGCGCCATATTTCTCGGCATAAGAGCGGCCACCCCATATGCCGACTTCCTCTGACCCGAACCAGACAATACGAATGGTGCGTTTGGGCTGACCGGCCTGTTTGATAAGATTGGCCGCAGCGGTCGTGATGGCGACGCCGGCACCATCATCAATCGCACCTGTGCCCAAATCCCAACTGTCCAAATGGCCACCAATGACGATGATGGGTAGGCTAGGGTCACTGCCGGGAATTTCGGCGATCACATTGCCTGACATTTGAACGCCTATATTGCGCGGGGTCATTTTCATGCGAATACGCACCGGTGTCCCAGAGGTTTTGGCGCGGGCAATGATACGGTCCAGATTTTCTGCGTCGGGAATAGAGATCGCGCCTGCCGGAATGGGCTTAGCATCGCCGAAACTGGTGTTACCAGTATGCGGATTACGGTGATAATCGGTGCCGACCGAGCGAATGACAATAGCCGATGCGCCTTTTTCAGAGGCAACGCGCGGCCCAAAAAAGCGCACGCCGCCAAAATAGCCATAGGATGATCCATCTTGCGTGCGGGTCATATCATGGCTGACATAAGCGATCTTGCCGTCAAGGCTGTTATCCGGAATGGCTTGCAAGTCGGCAAGGGTGCGGAAATGGACAATTTCGCCCTCCATGCCCTCTTCACCGGTTGATGCGCTATTGCCCAATGCAGTGATGTGCATATTGTGCGGATAGGGGGCTATAATCTGCGCCTCTTCCTCACCGCGCACCCATGTTGGCAATTGAAATGGATCAATTCGAACATTGGCAAAGCCCATTGCTGTTAGCTTTTTAACAGCCCAGTCGCGCGCACGCGCCTCTGCCTCTGTGCCGGCCAATCGCGGGCCGACTTCAGTGGTCAACCCTTCGACTATTTCATAGGCCGTATCATCAGCCAAAGCCTTTTCCTGCAAATCGGCTGTCGAAAATTGAGCATATGCAGAAGGTGCAAAAGCAAGAGCGCTGGTGAGCGCGGCGAATCCGGTAATGAGATGTTTCATGGCACTTTGTTTAACCGGCACCTCGATTTTTGCAAATGCCTCTCTTGCGGCGTTGTCCTGCCTTCGCTAGGCAGCACGAAATAATCCGCATTTTATTAAGACAGGAAAATCCATCATGGCCGTGCAGTATAGCTACGTTATGAAAGGTCTGACCAAGACCTATCCCGGCGCGAACAAGCCAACATTGAATGATATTAGCTTGCAATTTTTGCCTGATGCCAAAATCGGCATTGTCGGGCCGAACGGCGCGGGTAAATCCACCTTGATGAAAATCATGGCGGGCATGGATACCGAATTTTCCGGTGAAGCATGGGCAGGAGAGGGCATTCGTGTTGGCTATTTGGCGCAGGAGCCGAAGCTGGACGAAAGCAAGAATGTTAAAGAAAATGTCATGGACGGCGTGCGCGAAGTGGCCGATCTGGTTGGCCGCTTTAACGAGATTACCGGCCTGATGGCGGATCCGCCGGAAGATGTGGATTTTGACGCGCTAATGGACGAAATGGGCGATCTACAAGGCAAAATTGACGCTGTGGATGGCTGGACGCTCGACAATCAGCTAGAAATTGCCATGGAGGCGCTGCGCTGTCCGCCGGGTGATGCAGAGGTTGCCAATCTGTCCGGCGGTGAACGCCGCCGCGTGGCGCTGTGCCGGTTGCTGCTGGATAAGCCGGAAATTTTGCTGCTTGATGAACCGACCAACCATTTGGACGCGGAAAGCGTTGCCTGGCTGGAAAACCATCTGGTTGAATATAAAGGCAATGTCATCATGGTCACCCACGATCGCTATTTCCTTGATAATGTCGTGAAATGGGTACTGGAGCTGGATCGCGGCAAATATTTTGCTTATGAATCCAATTATTCGGGTTATTTGGAGAAAAAGGCCAAGCGTATTGAGCAGGAATCGCGCGAAGATCAGGGCC